>CAZALW010000022.1:0-19198 GCA_964485705.1 uncultured Thiotrichaceae bacterium | reverse complement strand
ACTTCATAATAAATTTTTTCTAACTCATTTTTGTGCTCGGTTTCTTCGTGGCTCAGGTAGGTGAACAAGTCTTTTATAGGGCCGGCTTCGACTTCTTCAGCCAGGCTGGTGTATTGTTCCATGGCTGCCTGCTCGCGTGACAGGGCGTATTGTAAAATGGATTGATCGTCAGGGTTGTTGCCCATGTCTTTGGCTTGAACAGCATCAGAAAAGCGGTTATTGCTGGGTGGCGTTGTGATCATTTGCGATAGCTGATGTTCAATTTCAGGGTTGACGAGTAATGCTGAAAACAACTCGAAATGTTGTTGTTCTTCTTCCGCTAGTTCTTCAACCAGGTAGCGAATTCGTTTACTGACTTTGGGTATCAGGTCGGTGTAAAAGTCACGAGCTGTTTTTTCAAATTGAATAGCGACTTCAAGGATTTCTGCCAGCGTTTGTTTTGATGCCAGTAATTCCCGACTGCTGCTTAATTTGTCTGCACCTGTTGCCATATCTATTTGCCTGTTGAGTTGTTACTTTGTTTTTAACTGAAGCTGCTGCTCAATACTGGCCGCTACTTTATGACCGTCAGCCACCGCATGCACCACATCCGGGCCATTCACGCAATCACCCGCAGACCATAACCAGGGTTCTGATGTTTGACCGTTTTCATCAACTTGTAATCTACCCCGGTTCCATTCCAGTTTTTCGGTTAAATCTGCTCCCAGTAGTGAGGTGTCTGAATATTGCCCGATGGCTTCAACCACGGCCTCACAGTTGTGAACGACTTCATCTTGCTCATCATATTGCGGTGCAAAACGGTGGTTTTCATCAAAAATAGAGGTGACTTTCCAGGTTTTGAGACCAATTAATTTGCCATTGCTATCAATTTCACAGGACTGCGGGCCGCAACTGTCTTTAATAATAATGCCTTCTTCCAGTGCTTCTTTTGTTTCTTCCGGGTCAGCCATAAAATGCTGCTGTTGTTCCAGTGCCGTCAGCGTTATCTGAATTTTTCCATACTGCTGTTTTTGCATTCTTGCCAGTGAGCGGGCGATATCCATGGCGACGTTACCGCCTCCGATGACGGCTACGCTATGCGGCAGGTCAAATTTTTCTTCAAGAGATATTTTCTGTAATAAATCAACCGCGCGATATACATGCCTGTGTTCTGAATTTTTTATGCGTGTCTGGCGACCCTGTTGCAAACCGATGGCAAGAATGACGGCATCATAATTTTTTTGTAATGTAGGCATCCTTTTGTTTTTACCGATACGGCAATTGTAGTGAATTTTGACGCCCAGTGAGGTGATAACATCTATGTCCTGTTGCAAGCTGTCAAAGGGTAGACGGTAGTCAGGAATACCAAAACGAGTCATGCCGCCTGCGTGTGCTAATGCTTCGAAAACGTCTACCTTATGGCCGGAACGAACCAGGTCAAAGGCGGCGGTAAGACCGGCAGGGCCAGCACCGATAATGGCGATTTTTTTGCCGCTGGATTTGGCAGTAAAACTTTGCTTGACGATTTGTTTGATGCGTTCATGGCTGACCGCATCCATTGCATAACGCTTTAACCAGCGTATAGCGATGGGTTCGCCACGAATGCCGATGGAGCAGGCGGCTTCACAGCGCCGGGTACAAACTCGACCGCAGGTATGGGCAAAGGGGTTGCTGCGATAAATCTGGCGTACCGCTTCTTCTGCATCGCCATTCCAGATAGCGCGAATGTATTCAGGCGCATGCATGTGAGTCGGGCAGGAATCATGGCACATGCCACATTGTACGCAACGTGATGCTTCCAGAGCGGCCTGTTCAGGGGTGAAGCCATCGACAATTTCATCAAAATTATCAACCCTTTTTTCCGGCTCAAGTTCTGCCATGGCGGTGCGAGTCAGGCTGAGTAAATCGGAGTGTTCTGTTTTTTGCCAGCCTTTACCAAAATGCTGTTGGTGCATGCCATTTGGATCAGGCAGGATGAAATAGCTGTCGATATGTTGCTGGTCGCAGGTATGCACGTATTCACGTGATAAAGACAGTGAAGAGCTGGGACAGATATCAACACACAGTGCGCACCAGCAGCAGCGCCCATAGTCGATGGCCGGACGATGATTGCGAATACCTTTGACCGGATCATTGGGCAGGCTGGGTATTTCGACCATGGAGATGGCAGCATTGTCACAGATTTTTTGACAACTCGCACAACCGACACATGCCTGCCAGTCATTTAAATGGAAGCCGCGATAGTTAAGTGAAGCCAGTCTCGGTTGTAATGGCTCGGTAATCGGTTTGCGCACCAGAAATTGCAGGTTTTTAAGCGGGTTAAGCAGTGAACCAGAATCGCTGTGCTTGATTGTTGGTGCTTTTTTAGGCTTCAGCTTTAGCTTCATCGATCGACCTCGGGTGGACAGGCATCTAGAGAAAATATAGTTTGTGCTATATCTTCAAGTCGACTGCCAACGGCTAATTTTTCCAGAACCTGTACCGCATGCATGGCAGAGGGGCCGCGTATATGCACGCGGTAGGGTTTTTCGCCGCCGTTAGAAACAACATAATAAGCCACTTCACCTTTGGAAGACTCGACACGCGCATAACTGTCTCCGGCAGGTACACGCCAGGCCAGGGGGTTAGGAATAGGTGTTCGTACCGGGCCTTTAATATCCGGTAATGCGTTGATTACCTGGCGAATGATGCGAATGCTTTCAACCATTTCAAGCCGTCTAACCAGGGTACGTGCCAGCGCATCGCCCGCTTGTTCAGTGGGGATGTCAAAATCCAGTTGCGGGTAAATCAGGTAAGGGTCATCACGTCTGACATCAAATTCGAGACCGCAGGCACGCAGGTTAGGGCCGGTGACACTCCAGTCCAGAGCCTGTTGTTGATTTATGGTGCCAACGCCCCTGGCACGTTTGACAAAAATCTGATTGGTAAAAAATAGATTGTCGTAATCTTTTAGACGACCATCAATATAATCCAGGGTATCGCTGACCCGCTGCAGAAAACCGTCGGGTACATCCTGGCGTACACCGCCCGGTAAATTATAAATGCTGTAAATGCGTCCACCGGTTAATTCTTCGAATAAATCGAGAAGCAGGTCACGGTCGGCAACACCCCAGTACATTGGGGTGTACATGCCGGTGGTCGCAGCATGACCGCCAAAGAAGAATAAATGTGCCGCAATACGGGATAATTCCAGTTGCAAAACACGGATCCATTGCGCTCTTTCAGGCACCGCAATGTCAGCCAGATCTTCTACCGCGAGTGAGTAACAAACTTCCATCGGTACCGGATCGGGCACACAGATGCGAGGCACCAGTGCGATGTTTTGTATCCATAGGCGGTCTTCCATCAGTTTTTCAAAGCCACGATGCAGGTAGCCTGCATCCGTTCTGGCTGCCACCACGATATCACCCTGGAGTTTTACCTTGAGTGCAAAGTTGCCTTCAATGCCCGGATGATTGGGGCCAAAGTTAAGTTCGAATTCGTGGCTGGGTGGATGATTTACCGCCTGATAATTTTCCGGTCTCATGATTTATTTTCCATGGGTTTGTTTCCCGCCCTGATAGATTCAGGGGTACTGACGATACCGCCACCCTGTTGCTCTAGTTCCTGCAACCAGTCCGGGCGATATTGCTGCCAGCTAAAGGTCTCCATCACCCATTTTTCAGAATCAAAATCTTTACGCATCGGTGGCGGGCCATTCCACTCGGTCAGGATGAATTTGCTCATGTCCGGGCTGCCTTCAAAATAAAGCCCGAACATTTCGTGAATATCACGTTCAAAGAAGGCAGCGGGTGTGTAGATATCGAAAACAGACAGGTAGATGCCGGGATCGCGTGGAATTCTAATATGTGCAGAAATAAGCACCGAGGTTTCATAAGACCACAGATGGTAAACCAGTTCAAACTGATTTTCTTCGATCCAGTCGACACAGGAAATGGCGGACAGATGAACATAACTGGCACGCCCGCGCAGTAAGGCGAGTAACGCGGGCAGGGCTTCGGCTGCTATATCGGCACGTAATCGCTTCGGATTATGCTGCGTGAGTTGAATGCCTTCAATTTCCTGCAACAGAACATTGAGATTTTGAGAATGAGCAATGCTCACAGTTTCATCTCCAGTGGTTTTAGCGGGGTTTGCACCGACTGAAGAATTTTAGTGTGTTCGCCCAATGTATCAGGGCCTGCTAACTGATAGGTTTCTGCTTCACCGATAACATCGGTTGGTGTCTGCCAGTCATTACCGAATAAATGCTGTTGATTGCCGAGAAAATAATCGTAATGCTGGTAGTATTGTTTCCATGAATTGGCTTCATTGGCTTTGATTTTTTGCATTAACTGTTGGAGTCCTTCTATTACCGCTTCCGGTCTTGGCATGCAGCCGGCAATGTATAAATCGACCGGAAAATATTCATCCAGTTTTTTTGCAGTGGCATAACTTTGCCAGTACATGCCGCCGTTGACGGTGCAGGAACAAATGCCAATAACATATTTTGGCGCAGCCATTTGTTCGTAAGTCAGTATTACCCTTTTTAAGGTTTTGATCGAAACATAACCGGTAATCAGTAATATATCTGCCTGGCGTGGACTGACCATGGGCTGTATGCCCAGTCTTTCCATGTCGAAACGTGAAGTCATCGCCGGTGGTAATTCAATAGCACCACAGCCGGTGCAATAGTGCAGCATGAACATCGAACGGGAGCGGCAAAAGCCGACAAATTCATCAAATACATTAGCAAATGGGTTCGTGCGTTTTTGCGTGGCTATTTGTGTGGGTATTTGTTTCACATTTATGGCTTGATGCCCACTATTGAGGTCAGTATTATTCAGGTCAGTATTTTTCATTAAAAGACTCCATCAATTCATCACGAAGGCGATGCCGAGCAGTGCCAGCATGACCGGCCATTTCCACATCAGGCGCACCAAATCTTCGGTGCGATAACGTGGAAACAGGTAAGCCATTGCAAACGGTATAATGAGTACGGCAAAACACTTTAGCAGGAAAGTCAGCCAGTTTTCACCGCCACCAAGGAACAGCGAGACATAAAGCACGCTGGCGGCATACAGTTGAAAGCTTTGCATGACAAACAGTCCGCCAAGAAACTTGCCACCCATTTCGACCATAGGGCCGGTGGCTATTTCAGCCGGTGCAACGTAAATTTCAAAAGGATGTTTGCCCAGAGAGGCATGCAATGCAAATAAACCTGCAAGTGCCAGTAGCGGCATTTCGCTAATACCCCAGGTACTGAATCCCCCCACCTGTTGGGCGGCGATAATGCTCACCAGACTGGTGCTGCTAAAATGGGTGGCAACGCCAAATATGACAATAATAAAGGGAATGTCGTACGCCAGCATCGAAGTCAGTGCGCGTGAGATACCGATAGAACCATTCGGGTTGGCGCACTGACCAACACCCAGGGCCAGCCCCAGTGATGGCACCATGAGTAGATACGTTAAGGTTATTATGCCGCCTTTATCAGCGATACCATCCATGCCGGGAACCGGTAGCAGGGTCACTGCTGCCACGTAACCACCAACCGCCATAATAATGCCAATATCGTGAATAAGCCCGTGTGAAATCTGGGTCTGCTTGCCATACAGTTTGACAATGTCATACAGTGGCTGAAACAGGCTGGGGCCAATGCGACGCTGTATTCTGGCGGCCATTTTGCGCATCATCAGTACCATGAACAGACCAATGATAAAAGCCACAATCGGCATCATGATGACTTCAGTAATGGTAAGAAATGTTTGGTTCATCGCCCTTTACCCCGCAAAAAAGTAAAGTGAAAGCGTTGTCGTTATCAACAAAAACAGTGCCGGATGAAAACTGTGAAAAAGAATCTGGGTAAAGCCGCTCAGCAGGCTGACGACGGATACCAGTGAGGTTTCCAGCCACTGAAAACTATTGCGATACCAGCCACCGATATGATGCATCAGTCCGGCATAAAAATTATTAGTGTAATTGTAGCGGGTATTGGACATCAAAAAATGTCCGCCTGCATAATTATCCAGCTGGTGAACGCGTTTGGCCTTGTTACCGGAATAAAACAGTAAGGCACCGATGCCGAATCCAGCGAACAACACACCGCTTATCCAGATCATGTCGAGATTACCCTGAGCCGATTCGATGCCGCCCAGATGATGTGTAACTTGAGCAATACCTAAGGCTGCCTGAGCGGCAACCACCCAGTCCAGTACCAGCCCCGGCATGAAACCGGTAACCACTACCACGGCTGATAATACTAACATGGGGATCAACATGCTCCAGGGGACTTCGCGAATCTGCTCATGCTCCAGTCGAAGTTGCCCCAGAAAAGTATTATGAATGAGTTTATACACGGAAAGAATGGTGCCCAGCGTACCGATAACAGTGGCGATAAAAAGTAAAGGCATGCCTTCCACAATCAGCGAGCGATATATCAACCACTTGGAAACAAAACCATTCATTGGCGGAATGCCTGCGAGACCGATAATGCCAATCAGCATGACCACAAAAGTTAATGGCATACGTGTCACCAGTCCGCCCAGCTGGTTTAAATCGGCTGTTTTAGTGCGGTAGACAACCGCAGTAACAGCGAGAAATAAAGCTGCCTGATAGGTTGCGTAATTAAATATATGCATCAGCCCACCAGCACTGCCCAAAGGGTTAAGCAGTAGTATGCCAAGCAACATATAACCACCCTGACCGATACCATGCCAGGCCAGCAATCGACGTGCATCGTTTTGTCGAAGTGCGGTAAAAGTGGTAAAGATAATGGTTAAAGCCGCAACCCACAAAATTGCATCGCGAAATGACAGGAAGGTAAATGGAATCTCAATGCTAATCAGTTTGGCGACACCAATGAGTTGTACAATTACCACCGCAATGGCAAATAAAGCCATGCGCGAAGAAATCGCACCGAGGAAGGCAGCACCCGGCCCGGGTGTTTCTGCATAGGCATCCGCCTGCCACAGGTGAAACGGGATCAGCCCCAACTTGATGCCAAAACCAAAGATAAACAAGGTGCTGAGGCTGACAATTTGTAGCGTGCTGAGCGCAGGCGCAGCGGCTGCCAGCTCAGCATAGGCAAAGGAGCCGGTAATGTGGAAAATAATGCCAAGACCTGCCAGCACTGCCATGGCTCCGCCGGTGGCATAAACGATATAACGCAAAGCATAATTTTTGGCTTTGCCACCGGCTACCATCATTAATAACAGGCTGGACCAGCTTGCCAGTTCCCAGCCGATAAACAGGGTGAGCAGGTCGCCGCTTGCCAGTAATAACAACATGGTGAAGACATTCAGGGCAATGGCAAACTGTAACAAGCCGGGTTTTCCGCCGTGCTTTTTGTCATCCTCAGCCCAGGCACCGGCAGCAAAAACTGAACTGGCTAACGCTGCGCCAATGGTAATCAGAGCAAAAAACCACGAAAGCGCATCAAAACGCCAACTGACAGGGTGGCCAAAAAGAGACAGGTTGATTGATGATTCGACCACCTCACCGCCATAACCGAGACTGCCCATGACAATTATGGCAACAAACTGGACAGCAAATAACAGTGCGGTAATCCAGCCGATATAGCGTTTACCCTGCCCCAGACCAGACACCAGAGTGGTGACTAAAGCGATTAGTAGTAAGGCATCCAGGCTATTCATTGAAGCTTACCCATTTGTGGTATTGCCGGTGGCTGACTGTTGGAAAGGGTGGTGTTGATATACAAGGTTCGGTCACTGCTCTCGGCTGCGATGTGATGCAGTTTGTTCGCCACGGGAGTCAGCATAAAAACCACCGCAATCATAATCACAGCGAAGACAGAGATAATGCTTAAATTAAAGGGTGTTTGTTGCCATTTTTTGACCTGCTTTTTCTTGCCTTTGGCATAGATTTTGATCGCGGTCTTCATCAAATAGTGTGTTTCGATAACCGTGGCTATTAAAAGTACCGCCAGCGCAGTGAGAAAAAGTGGGCTACTTGCCTGAATCAGACCGATTACCAGTAATAGTTTTGCCCAGAACCCGGGTAATGGTGGCACACCAATTAGCGACAGGGCAAAAAATACGAATAAAATAGCGGCTAAGGGCGAACTTTTGGCAGCACCAGCGAGTTTGTCGATGGCGCCGTCCCATTTTACCGTCAGCATAAACAGTCCGGGTTTGACCACAAGATGATGTAACATCATGGCAATGCCCGCCACCATGCCGGCATCACCGGGAATAGAAAACGCCACCAGCACCATGCCCAGTTGCCCGATTGACGAATAGGCAAACATGCGTTTTAAGTCTTTCGAACGCCAGGCAGACAGCTCGCCCCAGATGATGCCAAGTATGCCCAGTACCAGTAATATGATGTAAGCATTCGAACCCTCATAGGCAACCACCAGCAGCCTGATAATAACCAGCACCGCCAGTTTTGAAATCAGCCCGGCGAGCAGGGCACTGATGCGAGGGCTTGCGGTTGAATACACTTCAGGCACCCAGCCGTTAACCGGAAAGATTTCTGCTTTAACACCAATGCCGATAACAATCAAGGCAAATGCAGACAGTCCGATTGGATTATCAAGCTGAGACGCATATAACCCGATATGCGCTAAATTGAGGGTGCCGGTTTGAGTGTAAATGAGACCGATGCCGGTTAATGCCAGAACCGTTCCCAGACCACTGATGACAAGGTATCGGAAGGTTGCTGCAAATGCAGCTGCGGAACGATTTGCTGCTGCCAGTCCAAATGAAGCGACAGAAATTAATTCAAAAAACACATAGATATTGAACAGGTCACCGGATAAAACCAGACCACTGGCACCACCGGCAAGCAGTAATAACAGTGCTTCTTCACGATGCCCCTGTTTGTTGGTATAAGGCCAAAGCAGTAACATCATCATTGGGATGATACTAGCCATCAATAAGGATAAGCTATCCAGATGAAAGCTGATGCCCAGTGGCGGAAGAAAGCCACCGAGGGCGATAGTAACAGGATGTTGTAGTGTATTAAAATAAACCAGTGCTAACGCCAACATGGCAAGCAGCACGAAAGGGCCGATAAAACGAGCGGCTGGTTTTGAACTTGAGCTGATGATAGGCAGCAAAAATGCAGTGAGTAAAGGCAGAGCAACATTGAGAGCAATGCTATTCATTTTTCATTTCCCTTTTTATCTTCCTGACTTATCGGTTCTGGCAACGGACGACCCCCCGCGGGTTGTTCATGACTAAATAAAGAAATGATGCCACAACCCCGGTTAATATCGGTTGACATGCGTTGATGAATTTCACGTAGATCCAGGGTTTGATAATGCTGATAAATTTTTACCACTAATGCCAGTGCAAGTGCCTGAATACCGACACCAATAACAATGGAGGTTAATACCATCGCCTGAGGAACCGGGTCAACCATGACCTGTGTTGCTGAGCTTGCGGTTAAAATAGGTGCAACAGCATCAAAACGATAACCCGCGATAATCAGTAACAGGTTGGCTCCTGCTTCAGCAATGACCAATGCCAGAATAATGCGAAAGATATTGTTCAGCATGACCACGCCGACAATGCCGATAACGATCAAACCCATAGCACCGCCATACAGTAACCAGTGAATCAGCTCTGTGCTCATGATTCAATACGCTCCGTTTGCAGTAGTCTTGTATCTTCTTCAGCTATTGCTGCCCGGGTTTTGCTGTGGGAATTAGAAATTCCAGCCAGATTAGCCAGTAATCCTGAAAGTTCTGCGCCTACTTTTAAGCCGACTGCGGTGTACAGCAGTGGCAATGTTCCGGCAGAAAAAAGCGATCCCATTTCGCCATGACCAAAAAACGGCTGTAAAAAAGCCTTGCCCTGAAATAAAGCGATGATGCCAATAACAATAAATGATGCACCTGCAAAACCCTCGACCAGAGCAAGCCCGCTATGGTTTACGCCACGACCGGGCACCGCCAGCAGTGGCAGAAAGAATGCAATCGCCAGAATGACACCGCCCTGAAAACCACCACCCGGTGTAATATGGCCATGCAGAATGATGTACAGACCAAGGGTAATGAGCAAAGGGAAAAACACACTGGTACTAATGGCGAGAATGGTGCCATCCTCTCTGCTGCTTGTTTTCTGTATGGCTGACGGTTTATCTGAAAATGAGCTTAATACCAGTGATGTGGCAGTGGCAGCAGTAAACAGAATCGCAATTTCGCCCAGGGTATCAATGCCTCTATAGCCCAGAACCACCGCAGTGACCAGATTGGCAGCGCCAACTTCATCGGCAGCCTGTTGCAATATCATTTGACCAACCAGCATAGGCGTGTCACCTACGACAAACTGCCAGCTGATGACCAGCAATAAAAAGGCAAGACCGCAAGCAAATATTAAGGCACTGACATTACGCATCGTTTTGCTCCATTGGCTGTTTCATCGGTTGTTCCACTGGTTGCGCTACTGGTTTTTTATTTTTGTCACCAGCCGTTAAGTTAAGTCGAAATAAAGCCAGAGCCAGAATAACCGTGCCTAAACCGGAACCCACCACGGCTTCTGTCATGGCAACATCAGGTGCCTGTAAAATAATAAATAAGACAGACAGAGCCAGTGACACAGCGGTAGTTGCAGCGATAGCGGAAATATGGCTATCAACCAGTAACACCGTGATGGCAGCGGCTAACATAATCAAAACCATTATGGCAATTACCCAGATCATGACTCTTCACTCTGCGTGTTTAAGGTTTTCTGCTTTTTGGATGGTTTCGACCAGGGTTTAATTCCCGAGAGATAAACCGCGCGGGCAAGTACCGACGAACTGACCGGACTGGTAAATAACAGAAAACCGATAATACAAAGCAATTTGCTCCACCATTCAGGATAGAGCAGCCCGACCCCGGCAATAATTGCGATCGATCCGAGTGTTGCGGATTTAGTACCAGCCTGAATACGGTTATAAATATCAGGCATTCTGATTAAACCCAGTGCGCCCAGAAAACAAAAGATGGCGCCGGTTAATAGCAGTAAATCGGCAGCCAGACTCATGCGCTGTCTCCTTTGATGACACGTGCAATAGTGATAATACCGATAAAGGAAATAGCGCCATAAACCAGTGCCACATCAAGAAAAAGCGCACTGTCAAAATAAGCCGCAAAACCCACCAGAGCAGCAGTGACCGTGACCGACATAGTATCTGCGCTAATCACCCGACTGGCTGCATCAGGTCCCATAAGCAGTCGAATAAAACCCAGTAGCAGGGCACCAAGGATAAAACCAGCCGCAATTTGTTGTATTAAGGTCACTTAAGAAATCCTGAAATATGTTTTTCAAAGCCAGTGGCTATATCTTTTGTTGCCTGTTCAAGGTCTATGCCTTCCGGGGCGGCAATCCAGTGTACTAATATTCTGTTGTGGCGTAACTCGACAGATAATGTGCCTGGCGTCAGGGTAATGCTATTTGCCAGTAACATCTGACCAAGTTTGGATTCAAGTCGGGTCTCAACTTCCAGTAGCTCAGGGCTGATCGGCAGAGACGGTGAAAGTACCCGGCGAGCCATGTCGAAATTGGCGCGAATCAGCGCAATGGAGAAATACCCCAGATAAGTGAAAACAGAAATTAATGCCGCTGGCCGATATCGAATACCTTCAAAAACAGTAATATACGGTGCAGAAATGAGTGATACCACCGCAGCAATAAAGAAGCCGGTAATGAGTTCATTTCGAGACACTGAGCCGGTTAATAACAGCCACAGTAGAAAAATGACCACAAAAAGGAACAGGTGATGTTGCAGGTTAAGTCGGTTAAACATTGAGTCGTTTGCTACTATTAAAAAACGTAATATTATTTTTAATAAATCACAGAAAATAAACTGGTGTCATGCGTTATAAAGTCATTCCGGGTTGTTATCTCGTATGATGTTTTAGGTTTATGGATAGCTCTAAAAACCATCTTTTTGTACGATTTATGCGCCTCATCCATGAGGCTTATCCCTTTTGGGCTTGCGTTAAAACTTGTTCCTGACAAGTTTTTCGGCGTTGGATGAATTTCTGCGATTCTCATGCATGTATTGCCTGTACATTGCGGCTCCATCCTTTGGTTCGTAAACGCCACATCCATGTGCCACTACGCTTGAAATACATCCATCTTGAGCCTGAACAAAATCCTTATTTTTATATATGCTGTTTATTGTAGACGCTAGTTGATGAATGTTTTTGACTTGAATCAAGCGCTACAGCCATGCCGCTACATCATGATTTTAATTTTTTACTAAGCATTATCATCAGGTTATATTACAGAAAGATTACAAAATCAGATATTTCGCCGACGCTACGATTATTTATAGGTGAAAAAGAGAAAGTTGCCACAGCATGAGGTTTAGGTACAATACTGCGTTTTATTAAGATTAAAGGATAACAATATGGGTCCCACGTGGCTTGGCTACAGGTGGCACTGGTATTAGTTTTTTTTGCACAGCAGTTGCGATTGCCACCATTAATTGGTTTTTTGTTTGCCGGTTTTGCATTGCATGCAATGGGCATAGATGGTGGTCCGGCATTACAGGAATTTGCTGATCTTTCATGTTTAACTGCATGTGAAGCTTGTAATCCCCCAAAAAAAACATTGATTTTTTTTTGATAATTTGTATTATTTTATTTAATCCTTAATAGCATTAGGCGGTTAGCCAAATAACTAAAAATCAAAGAAAACTGTTTTTTTCTATTTTAGGTAATAACACTTATTTCTACATCTGGTTTTACTGACTTTAAAGATGGATCACCTGATTACTGGACGGACTCTAACTTTAATTTTTACTTTATCATTTAGGGGAACGAGTTATGCAGCAAAACCGGATTGTTAATTACTTATTCATATCTTTAATTGTATTAAGTTTTCAAATTCTGCAGTTCAACCCGATTGATTTGTCTTTTCAACTGAATGCCGCCTCAGCAGATGAAAAGGATAAAGATAAAAAGGATAAAGATAAAAAGGATAAAGATAAAAAGGATAAAGATAAAAAGGATCAAAAACAATCTGGCGAAGCGAAAACTGCTCATCAATCTATCATGGAATATACAGGTCCAGCTACCTGTATTAATTGCCATGAATCGGAAGCTCAGGAAGTTCATGGATCAGTACACTACCAACAGTCAGGTATGACTCCAAATGTGACGAATATATCCGGCACAGCAGGTAAAGGTAAAGATGCCTTTAATACCTATTGTGGTTCAACACGAACTTCCCCCTTCTTTACCTGTGCGGGTTGCCACGTGGGCAACGGAAGCCTTCCGGAACCGGAGATGACAGCAGAGCAACTCAATAATATCGACTGTATGATGTGTCATCAGGATGAATATTTAAGAATTGGTGCTCCTCCTTATGAAGATTCAACTGTCATTGGCGCTGACGGGTTACCAACCACGATTTCAATACCGGTGGCCGAAACATTTCAATTTATGCCAGATGAAGCAAATATGTCTATTTCGATACTTGAAGCAGCGCGTACAGTCCATCCGACTACTCGTGCATCCTGTCTGCGTTGTCATGCTGGTGCATCAGGCAGCGATGGTGGCAAGCGCGGTGATATTTCATCTGTTAACATAGATCCACCCAAAACTTCAGATATCCATATGAGCTCTCACGGTGAAGACCTGACCTGTTCAGACTGTCACAGTGCTGGCAACCACCTCTTCAGAGGCCGCGGCCTTGATCTACGCCCAAACGATACAGGTGTAGCGAACCTTTTTACCTGTGCAGAATGTCATAGCGCTACACCCCATGATGATTTTTCTGAATCTTCTTCCAAATCGTTAGATAAACACGCTAGCAGGGTAGCCTGCCAAACCTGCCACATACCTACGTTCGCTAAAGATATTAGTACAGAGATAGTACGTGACTGGACGCAAACCCATTTTTCTGAAAAGGCCTGCGGCGGACGCGGTGGATGGCTACCGTTTGAAGGCAGAGCCAGCAATGTCACACCAACCTATCGCTGGTTCGATGGAACGAGCGAAGTTTATATCCTGGGACAAATTCCTGGTGAAAACGCTGATGGCGAAAAAGCTTTTGGTATTCCTCATGGAGCGGTAGATTCAGCTGGTGCAAAGATCTATCCGATGAAAGAACATCGTTCAGTCGCTGCTCAGCATGATGCAACAGGCTTGATGATTCCTCACTCTACTTTTACCTTCTTTACTCAAAACAGTTTCGAGAAGGCGGTGCTAGATGGCATGCAACAAGAGGGTATGGAAGGAGATTATTCACTGGTGGACGTGCATACATACCAGACTATTAATCACGGGGTTGAGAGTGCAGATAGTGCTTTATCCTGTTCAGAATGTCATGCCGCCGATTCCCCCCGAATGAATCTAACGGCTGATCTGGGTTATCAACTGAAGGCATCCAGTGAGGTGGTTTGTGTGCAGTGCCATAAATATGAAGAGAGCAAAGGGTTTAATAAAAACCACGAAAAACATGTATCAGATAAAGGCATTGACTGCTCGACCTGTCACACGTTTTCCAGACCTGAACGTGGATTAAATCCCAATATTGCAGCCTTTTTAGATGATTGATAAAGACTAAAAACCTTCCTCAACAGGGAGCCCAGAGAGATTTATGGGTTCCCTGTTCTATTTAAGCTTAGACTAAACTGAGACTACTCAGCGAGTAGTTTTAATGAATAGAAAGTGCTTAGATTGCCTCTGACATTCGTCATCTCAAGGTGTTTACTGGAATCAGGTTAGAGTAGATAAGTGTCAGGTCTTACGCTGTTATCGGCGATGTATCTAGCAGGTTAAAGTCCTGTCAGAGGAATTACTCAATCCCCGTTTGTTTTTGAATGAAAAAAATAGATGTCCTGCATCTTAATTATTTAGATATTGATATTCTAACCGTATTTGAAGGTGTCTTGTAATTTATTGATAGGCAATTATGACCTTGTGTTTCCTGGCCAGGGAATAGTTGCCACAGCACGAGGTTTAGGTACAATACCGTGTTTTATTAAGATTTAAAAAGGATAACAATATGGATCCCATGTGGCTGCTTGTGGCACTGGTATTAGGTTTTTTTGCACAGCAGTTGCGATTGCCACCATTGATTGGTTTTTTGTTTGCCGGTTTTGCCTTGCATGCAATGGGCATAGATGGTGGTCCGGCATTACAGAAATTTGCTGATCTCGGCGTTACCCTGCTGTTATTTACCATTGGTTTAAAACTGCGTCTACGTAGCCTGCTGGCGCCTGAAGTTTGGGCGACCGCCAGTGCGCACATGGTGTTACTGATTGTGGTCATCGGTGGGCTGTTGCTGGTGCCCGGTTTAATGGGTCTGGCGTGGCTGGGTTCGCTGGACTTGAAAGCGGCAGCCGTTATTGCCTTTGCCTTGAGTTTCAGTAGCACTGTGTTTGCGGTAAAAATTCTGGAAGACCGGGGCGAGATGAAAACCCGCCATGGTCAGGTGGCGATTGGCATCCTGATTATTCAGGATCTCATTGCGGTGGTGTTTCTCACTCTGGCAACCGATAAAGCACCCACGCTGTGGGCGCTGGTATTATTAGGTCTGCCTTTTATACGTCCACTACTGAATCATTTTATGCAACGCAGCGGACACGGTGAAGTGCTGGTGCTGTTCGGCATGTTTATGGCGATTGGTGGTGGTGAGCTGTTCGATCTTGTCGGCATGAAAGCCGACCTGGGTGCGTTGATTTTTGGTGTGTTATTAAGCGGACAACAAAAATCTGCCGAACTGTCGCGTTCGCTACTGAGCTTTAAAGATTTATTTTTGATTGGTTTTTTTCTCAATATTGGCATTAGCGCGTTACCCAGTATGTCCGATATACTAATCGCTTTTGCATTGGTGTTGCTGCTATTGCCATTGAAAACGGCACTATTCTTCTGGTTACTCACTCGTTTGCGGCTACGGGCACGTGCTGCCTATTTAAGTACGGCGGGGCTGGCTAATTACAGTGAATTCGGTTTGATTGTTGCTGCAGTAGGTGTCAGCGCAGGCTGGATAAGCAACCAGTGGCTGGTGATTATCGCGCTGGCTCTTACCTTCAGTTTTGTTATTGGCTCAATTATCAATGCTCGCGCACATAGCTTGTATGTCGATATAGAAAAACGCCTGCATCGCTATGAGTCCAGACAGCGACTGCCTGTTGATATTGCACCGGATCTGGGTGATGCCGAAATTTTAATTGCCGGCATGGGGAGAGTAGGTAGCGGTGCGTATCGATCGATGTGTGAAACATTTGGTGATAAGGTGTGTGGTATTGATGCCGATGCCGATAGTGTTGCCCGTCATCAACAATCCGGCCATAACGTCATACTGGGTGACGCAGAAAGTATTGATTTCTGGCATGAGATCGAGATCGACAAACTTCGTCTGGTGATGCTGGCAATGCCCGCGACGATAGACATGTTCCAGGCTGTCGAGTTGTTAAAGAGCTCAGGTTATAAAGGCATTATTGCCGCCGTTGCCAAACATGAAGATGAACGCGCCATGCTGGAACAGGCAGGTGTGCATGCCACCTTCAATTTCTACGCTGAAGCGGGTGCGGGCTTTGCCGAGCATGTGCGTAGAGAGTTGCAGCAAAATGGTCATAATCTGGTGACGGAAGCGGTCACCTGATTCTGATGCATGCGTCCTTCACCGTTTTAATCTGAAACGCTTGCCAGACTTTATTTTCCAATAATGACAAAACTCGATATGCAGGAAAATCTGTCCAATAACAATAAATTAGCAGGAGACGAATACCGTTTCAGTCTGACACCCGGTCATATTGTTTCGTTAATTGTCGCACCAATACTGGCGCTTCTGGTGTACTGGCTGACTCTGCCTCAGGGTGAACTAATTGCAGGGGCGTTAGCGATCACGGTATTTGCTGCCGTATTGTGGATTACTGAGGCATTGCCATTGCCGGTCACTGCGCTGTTGATTCCTGTCGGGTTGGCAGCGGTGGGTGTGTTTGAAGCCAGAAATGCTTATCATTCCTTTGGCAGCTCTGTTCTGTTTCTGGTGTTGGGCGGTTACGCACTGGCGGTGGCGGTTGAAGCCAATGGCGTTGATCGCTGGCTGGCACGGCGTATTTTGGGTGTGGCGGGAAGCCGTACTATCGGGCTGCTGATTGCCTTCATGATAACCTCAGCACTGCTGTCTATGCTCATATCCAACACAGCCACCACTGCCCTGCTGTTGCCAGTGGTGTTGGGTATTCTTAGCCGCCACGCGGCTGATGCCAATCTTTCCCGACTGTTATTACTGGGTGTTGCCTATGGTGCCAGCATTGGAGGTGTTGCCACGATAACAGGTACTGCACCCAATGCCATTGCCGCCGGTTTGCTGGAAATCGGTTTTCTAGAGTGGTTGAGCTACGGCTTGCCGGTTAGTATTACCATGTTGTTGGTCGCGGTTCCTATTCTCTGGTGGACATACCGCCCTGAACAGAAACAGATTACGGTAACGCTGGGCGAGGAGATGCCTCTGACTGAAGGTGGAAAACGCGCACTTACCGTAGTCGGTATTACCTTATTGTTGTGGTTGTTTGGCCCCATGCTGGGCAAGCTGTTGCAATTGCCACCAGCCTTGTTCAGTTCTGCAGCGGTGGCAAGTATTGCTGTGGCGTTGTTAATGCTGACTCGTTGTGTTACCTGGAAAGGGTTGGAAAAGGGGGTTCACTGGGGTGTGTTGTTATTGCTTGGCGGTGGTCTGACGCTGGGTCGTGGACTCACTGAGTCCGGTGCAGCCGACTGGTTGGCCGGCATGCTGAGTTCCGGTGTGGGCGATCTGCCCATGTTTACCCTGTTGCTGGTGCTGGTGAGTATCGGTGTGTTTGCTACCGAGTTGATTTCAAACACTGCGGTGACCGCCAAACTTGCTCCCATTCTCATGGGCGTAGCTTTGCAGTTAGGCCTGGAAACCGACAGTCTGGTGGTGCCGGTTGCTATTGCGACTTCTATGGCCTTCATGTTGCCAGTCGCCACTCCGCCTAATGCTCTGGTACACGCCAGTGGAGCCGTTACCCAACGGGATATGATGCGTGTCGGTCTGCGCCTCAATCTGGCTGCAATCGCCGTCATCACCTTGTTGTTCCACTTTGGTTTGGCGGGTTGAACACCTCTGGTTGTGCCAGGGTTTATGGTGTTGGCAGTATTCGATATATTGAACCGCTGTCGGTAGAAAAATAAATCCAGCCTTCGGGGCTTTGCACTAAAGCCCGAATACGCTTCCCCAGGTTTTCCAGTAGTCGATTCTCGGTTGCAGATTTTGCATCTTTACTTAATGAGATCATATTGAGGTGCTTCAGCTTTAATGCGCCAGCGAATAACTTCCCCTGCCACTCTGGAAAAGCCTCGCCGTCATAGTACAAAAGACTGCCTGGTGCGATGGAAGGCACATAATATTTAACCGGTTGTTGCATACCCTTGCGATGTGTGCCTTCACCAACAGAAATCGGCCCCCAGTATTCTTTACCGAAAGAAATAACCGGCCAGCCATAGTTTTTTCCTTTTTCTACCAGGTTGATTTCATCACCGCCCCTGGGTCCATGCTCTATTGTCCATAATCTTTTGTTGTGATTGTCCCACACAAGTCCCTGCGGGTTTCTGTGACCATAACTCCAGATTTCATCAAGTGCTGCATTATCATTTACAAATGGATTATCCTCTGGAATATCACCATTGGGTTTTAATCTGATGATGCTGCCGGCATGATTTTTCAGGTTTTGTGCGTTATCCCGTACCCCTCTATCGCCAACGCTAAAATAAATATAACCCTGGTCATCAAAAGCAATCCGGCTGCCAAAATGTCTTGATGTGCGGCTGCTTGATTTTGTAACCAGTAAGTCCTGCCACTGGTGCAGTTGGTTGTTTTTCAACTTTGCACGAGATAAAGTGGTTGCGCCCAGACCGTTTATGTCTTTACTGTAAGTAAAGTAAATCCAGTCATGTTGATGGTAGTCAGGTGCGATGGCAACGTCCATAAAACCACCCTGGCCTTTGACAAGTATTTTTGGTAAACCAGTGATATTTCGTCGTTTTCCAGTGCGAGTGTCGAGTATGCCTAACTTGCCTTTGCGTTCGGTATACAGAATTTCATGCTCGGAAATAAAGCTTAAACCCCATGGTATACCCAGACCCGAAACCACTTTTTCAAGTTGAAACGGATCCGCTCTGAGCGGTGTTGAAAGCAGGATTAAAATGCCTGCCAATATCGATATAAAGTGTTGCATAAGTATTCGCAGCGCGTGCTTTTGAAACACGCCGTAAATATGTCCCTATAGGCTTGACGGTAGCATCCAT
>CAZALW010000021.1:0-19445 GCA_964485705.1 uncultured Thiotrichaceae bacterium | reverse complement strand
GGACGTATCTGAATATGCCGTTAATGCTATCGATAAAGGTAAGAAGCAAGACTTGACCCATTCGCTGATAATTAAGTATTGTGTTCCCAGAATTTCCCAGAATTTCCCAGAATTTCCCCCAGAATTTCCGTTTGTACAGGTCGCCTGGTTATGATAAAAAATGTCTACATATGTTCTGCTGGTCACTCAGGTTCAACACTGCTTGATATGCTAATAGGCTCGCATTCGAAAGTCGAATCTATGGGTGAAATCACACATCTACCGAAAAATATTGCACTAAATACACCTTGTGGGTGCGGCGATCCAGTTAAAGAATGTGATTTCTGGAAAGACTCACTGGTAGAGCTTGAGAAGCGTACGAATATAAATATGTTGACTGACCCATATGCATTTGATCTGGGTTATATTGCAGCAAAAGTTGTTGTTGATAAGAATTACCAGACGCGATTTTATGATTTTTCTAGGAAAATATCACATGCATTGCTGTATGCATTTTACCGATATGGCATTCCACTGCATTTTCTTGTCGTGAAAAGATTTAAACAGTCAATTTTGAATAATGTTGAGTTATACCAGTCGGTAAGAATGGCAAACGGTGCAGATTTAATTGTAGACTCCTCCAAATCGTACCTTAAGGGGCTGGGCGTCTATTTGCATAATAAAGAAGAGACGAGAATCGTGGTATTGGTACGTGACGGCAGAGGCGTATTCTATTCAAATGTAAAGCGTGGTTTTGAACAAAAAAAGAGTCTAACGAACTGGATGAATTACTATAAAAGAGCATTGTCGCTTCTGGATAAATATGTTGATAGCAAGCACATGTTATTTGTTAAATATGAAGACTTAGCCAATGATACTAAAAATGTGATGATGGGAATATCGAAGTTTTTAAATATAGAATTCGAAAACAACATGTTGGATTTTTCATCAAAGACGCATCATATAACAAATGGGAATAACACGCGATTTATAAGCACATCAATCAAACTTGATGAGGCATGGAGAGACAAGTTAACGGACCCAGATATTAGCTATTTTAATGATCGCGCATCTTATTTAAATAAACGGCTTGGCTATGAGTAGATTAAGTAATATAAAAAGTTGGGAACACTTTGCTGAACAGGTGCGAAAAACTGAATTACCTTTACTGCGCGAACTGGACAATTATGCTAATTCAATACTTGTAACAGGGTGTCAGAGATCGGGTACGACAATGCTTGCAAGAATTTTAGCTGCTAGTGATGGAGTCGGGTCTTACAAGTTTACCAAAGATGATGAACTTGATGCCGCGCTCATACTTGCTGGTAGGGAAGACGTAGAAAGAAAAAATATACGATATTGCTTCCAGACTACCTATGTGAATGAGTGTTACCCAGAATATTCTAATGTTAAAGGGAAGCACAAGATGATCTGGGTGTTGAGAAATCCTTATTCGGTTATACATTCGTTTTTAAATAACTGGGGTCGATTTGCGTTTAATGAGTTGTTTAGATCTTGCGGTATGAATTTTTTGTCATATAACGAGCGTAGCAAGTTAAATCTCTTTGGTATATGGCGTATAGATAAACTGCACAGAGCCTGCTTGTCATATAATGGAAAGTTAAAGCAAATAGAAGAATTGTCTACTGGCTTGCCTAATATAGATATTATGTTTGTTGAGTATGATGAGCTAGTGCAGAATAAAAATGTTATTTTACAAGAAATATATGATTTTGTAGGGCTTGAGTACAAAAGTGCCTATGGGGATGTCATTAGAGAAAAAAGTATCAATAAAGCTGACTCGATGAATGATTCCGATAAAAAAATAATTGCATCAATGTGTGATAAAGCATATGAAAATGCATGCAGGTTAAATAACAAGATAGTTTGCGCAAGCCCCGTTGCTTGATACATACAGCTTGTTATGAAATTGTTATATATATCACAAGACAAATACCCTGCGTATAGAGCGGATGTGGCGATCCTGTTTGGTAAAGAGCTTCCTAAATTAGGTTTGCAAGTGGACTGGATTTTGCAGTCAAAAGAGAAGTTGGATAAAGGTGTTATAAAAGAAGATAACGGGTCGATAACATATGTTGGCCCGACAAATAGTGGCGATTCACTGTGGTCAAAAATCAGTAAACATTGGATGGCGCTAAAAACAGATCTTCAGATATTAACTTTTGCAAGAAAAAACAAGTATGACTTTATCCAGGTGAAGGACAAGTTTATTACGGCATTTATTGGGTTGGCCGCTGCAAAGTTATATGGGGCAAAGTTTATATACTGGATGTCTTTTCCAATAGCTGAATCCTATCTTTATATGTATCACGAGAACACGGCAAGGTTTCCAATTTTGTATTTTTTAAGAGGTGCGCTATCCAAGTTTCTACTATATAAAATTATTATGCCATTTTCACAGCATGTGTTTGTGCAGAGTGAGAAAATGAAGCTTGATGTTATCGATCAAGGAATAAATGCTGACAAACTAACGCCTGTACCAATGGGGGTCGATATTGAATCTATCCCATATGCAGGTGTCACAGATGATCAATTGGTCGAAAGTAAACAGAATAAAATATTGTACTTAGGCACACTTGACCGAAACAGGCATATTGAGTTTCTTCTTGAAGTTATGGCCGTCGTGGTGAAAAATAAACCTGATGCAGTTTTGTATCTTGTTGGTAAAGGAGAGCATCCCGGAGATGAGGAATTTATTCTCGATGAGATCAATAAGTATTCACTGCAAAAGTCAGTGGTGATGACGGGTTTCCTGCCTATGGAAGATGCGTGGGAATATGTCAAAAATGCTGATGTATGTGTGTCACCTTTTTATCCTACGCCTATCCTTAATTCAACATCACCAACAAAATTAGTCGAATATATGGCTATGGCAAAACCGGTTGTTGCGAATGATCATCCAGAGCAAAAGCTGGTTATTGAGCAAAGTGGTGCTGGAATATGTGTTAGTTATAAAGTGAATGACTTTGCTGAAGCCATTGAAACGCTATTGGTAGATCAAATCCTATGTGAACAGATGGGTGTCAAAGGAAGAAAATATGCTGAGGCACACAGGAACTACCCCGTAATAGCAAACGAAGTTTTTAATAAATATAATGAAATAATCTGACTGGATATAAATTATGCTATTTATTTAGCTACTATTTATACATAACGACTATCTTGAGAATTTCGATGAACAAACTATCTGATAAAAAAACTGAAAAAGTCGCCGACATAATTAAAACATATCATGGTGAAATCACTAATTTACTTGTTGTTGGATGCGGATCCGGGTTGGAGGCA
This sequence comes from uncultured Thiotrichaceae bacterium, assembly GCA_964485705.1. Classification (GTDB taxonomy): domain Bacteria; phylum Pseudomonadota; class Gammaproteobacteria; order SZUA-229; family SZUA-229. Next base: position 16,160 of record CAZALW010000021.1, on the reverse strand, counting down.
GCAATATTGTCACAAAGACTTGGCGTTAATGTCGTAGGCGTTGATATTGAGGATGAATTTGATATGGACGCTAAAGATATCGTTGATCTTCGCGTTGGCGATGCAACCGCATTAGAGTTTGATGATGAAACTTTTGATTATGTGTATAGCTATCACGCTATCGAGCACATAGGTGATCCTGCTAAAGCTCTAAGTGAAATAAAAAGAGTTTTAAAGAATGGTGGTGGCTACTGGATAGGAACGCCAAACAGATTGCGTTTGTTGGGTTATATCGGCAGCAAGAGTGCAACTACAAAACAAAAGATTCTATGGAATGCTATTGACTGGAAAGCCAGACTGACAGGGAAATTCACAAATGCCCAGGGAGCGCATGCCGGGTTTTCATCTTACGAATTAAATAAAATGCTTAGTGTGGAATTTTCCGATGTTAAAAATGTTACAAATGTCTATTTTTCTGCCATATATGAGCAGCATAAAGCATATTTAAAGATGCTTGAATCTACCGGTATGTCTAAGTTTATTTATCCTAGTGTTTACTTCACCGGGTCTAAATAGAGTTCTATGTGTTATTTGGATGTCAGTGTAGTGATGTAGGCGTTATGCAGATCAAAAAAAAAGTATGCATCATTGTTCCTAATCATATCTCTGCCAGGATAGGTGGTGCTCAGTATCAGGCAGATTTTCTGACTAGAGCGTTAGTGGAAACGGGAGAGTATGATGTGTACTTTTTGTCAAAATGGACTGGTAAAGGATTTGATCCTGATGGTTATACATTAATTAATATAACACCAAGAAGTTTGATCAAAAGAGGAATATTTTTATTGAGTATTCCCAAATTGTATAAAACCCTTAAAAAAATTAAACCGGACTATATTTACCAGCGTGTTGGCTGTACGTATACAGGTGTTGCTGCTTTTTATTGTAAAAATCATGGTGCCAAAATGATTTGGCATATAGCACATGACTGCGATGTTGATAAAAATATTAATATACATAAGCAAAGATTAATTCAGCGTATAGAGCAGAAAATATTTGAATATGGAATAAAAAACACGGATATGATCGTCGCACAGACTAATTACCAGTCGGATAGACTGTATGAGAGCTATAACAGACATGCTACGTTAGTTGTTTCTAATTTTCATCCTGTGCCGGAAATTACACATGATAAGAACAAAGTGATAACAATATTATGGATAGGTAACTTAAAAACAGTTAAAAGACCTGAGGTGTTTATTGGCCTTGCGGAAAAGCTCGGTGATTTGAGTAACGTTAAATTTATCATGGTTGGTGAAGAAGCCAACGATGCTGCATGGCATCAGAGTCTGATGGAGCATATTAACGATATAAATAACCTGGAGTATATAGGGAGACAGGATCACGATGCGGTTCATGATTTATTATCAAGATCACATATCTTCGTTAATACCAGTAAATGGGAAGGTTTTTCGAATACATTTATCGAGGCATGGATGCGTGAAGTACCTGTAATAACTTTAGGCATCAACCCTGATAATGTTCTTACAAGAAACAAAATAGGCTTTTGCGCTAAGGATTTTGATGAACTTGTTGTGAAAGTTCGAAATTTAATAGTCGATCAAGAATTAAGGTGTGAGTATGCGAAAAATGCCAGGTTGTATTCACAGAAGCATCATTCAATTACCAATGTTACTCAATTGCTTAACTTGCTTGATTGATACAGGCATTAAAGAGTAATCGGTTATTAATTATAATGAATAAGTTAATCTACCTGCTTTTTGTATCAGTTTTTTTTCTTGACTACCTGGCGATTACGCTGCGCCTCATAAGTAAATATATAGCATGGATGCCAGAAATTATAACCATGATTATAGCCGCAGTTGTTATGGCGCTAGCATCACAAGGAAGAACGGCAATAAGTAGAGGGTTTGGGATACTGCTTGCATTCTATTTACTGAATATATTTATTGGAATTGTCTTAAACACAGTATCTGAAGGCGTACTTATTGCAGGCATGAGGTCGTATCTAAAGTTTTTGCCAATAGTTTTACTTCCCATGGTTTATAACTTTAACGATAAAGATATAAAAAAAATATTTATTTTGATTATTGTATTGTGTGTTATGCAGACACCAATTTCTTTATACCAAAGGATTTTTCAATTTAAAGGTGTGATAACTGGCGATGTGGTTACTGGTACAGCTAGTTCATCTGGCGTGCTAACTGTTATACTCTATGCAGCATTGGCTGTTGTTGTTACATTCTATGTGAAAAATAGAATGAAATTGTCGACTATGGTTATCCTCTCGCTATTTCTTATTGCTCCAACAACAATTAATGGGACAAAATCGAGCCTTATTTTTCTTCCTATTGCAACAATAGCGCCATTCTTGATGTATTCACAAAAAGGCAAATTACGTAAGTTAATTCCTGTTGGAATTGTCCTTTCTATTTTGGCGGTGATATTAATTAGTGTTGCTGATAAAGTTTATGATAAAAAACATCTTGACTCAGGGGTTATGGATTTTTTCTCTCGTGAGGGTCGACTTGAAAGTTATTTGTATAGAGGAGTGCAAGCAGGTGACAGGTTTCAACACATGGGAAAAATTGACAGTTATGTGCTTCCATTAAGTATATTATCAGAAAAGCCCTGGAAGTTAACATTTGGGTTGGGAATAGGTAATGTGGCGGGTTCTTCTCTTAGCAGCTTAACAGGAGAGTATGCTGATGATTATGGAATGTATGGTCCTGGTGTAACAGCATTAGCACAACTGATTTGGGAGGTAGGTGTTGTAGGAGTTGCCCTATATGTGCTATTGCTTTACATAATATTTAGGCATAGTCGTACTTTAGGTCGTGTTGATGGGCTGTTGGGTGCTATTGGGCAAGGATGGGCGGTTGTCACGGTTATAGTTTTTATTGCTTTATTCTATAAAAATATATTGAACGAAAATATTATTGTTTACTGTTACTGGTTCATAAGTGGCTATGTTATTGCTGCCAACGTTAGACTATCTAAAGATTTTAAAGGTGAAGGTTTAGAGAAAGCGGGAACCCCTGATGAGGATCAGAATTCTATATTCAAATCAAAATTCAAATCGGTTATTTTTAAAAAATGACATATAATAAAGTATTAATGGTCGGTACAGATACGACTACCATGGGTGGTATTGCTTCAGTTATAAATGATTATATTGATAGTGGAGTTTTCGACAGGTTATCAATTGATTATCACCCTACGCATAAAGATGGTAGCAAAATAGAAAAAGCACTCTTTTTCTTAAAGCAACTATTATTATTTAATATTCGTGTTTTTAAATACAGAATAATTCATCTTCATACATCTCATGGCTGGAGCTACAGAAGGTTATCTGTACTCTTATTTATATCAAAGTTGTTGGGTAAAAAAGTAATCTTTCATATACATGGAAGCCAGTTTGATCTTTATTATAATAGTGCAGGAAGAATTGAACAATTCTTTATTCGGCGGGGCTTAAGGACAGCGGACTATGTCATAGCGCTTTCTGAAACTTGGAAGTGTAAAATAATTGCAATCGAAAAAACTTCAAAAGTCGTTGTTATTCTAAATGCTGTTAATACAGATAAATATGCGATTAGTGATCGAGCTATCCATGAACCGTTGTCTGTTTTGTTTCTTGGGCGTTTAGGTGAACGTAAAGGAATATATGATGTGCTGGATGCAATTTCGTTACTAGATTATGAAAAATACTACTTTGTACTTGCTGGTGATGGTGAGCTAGATAAAGTAAAAAAAATCATTTCTGATAGAGGGCTGGATAAATATGTCAGTGTACCAGGTTGGATAAAAGGGGATGAGAAACTTGATCTGCTTAAGAATGCAGATGTTTATATTTTGCCCTCTTACAATGAGGGACTACCTATTGGTATCCTTGAAGCGATTTCTGCTGGTTTGCCTGTTATTGCATCTTCAATTGGTGGTATTCCAGAAGCGGTTGTTGATGGAGTAAATGGTTTTCTGATAGAGCCGGGTGACTCCAGAAGTTTGGCAAAGAAGTTGCAAGAGTTAAGTGACGATCATCGAAAACTTAATGAATTTAGTCATTCCTCTAAAAATATTGCATTGGAGAAGTTTTCAATGAGCAGGGCAGAAGAGAAATTAAAGCATATCTATATGCTATTAAATGCAGATATAAATGATTTTACCAGTTAAATGATTTATAACCAGTGTTAAGGAACAGGGTCTGACGGTATCATGTAATGTATTTAATTAAAAATATATTGTTTTTGATATATGCGCTATCTGCTTCACCTTTTACAATTGCGGCAGATTATTATGTTGATGCAATTGACGGTACAGATACTGGAGAGGGTGATTACCAAAACCCATGGCGTACACTGAAAAAGGTTGGCAAGCAGTTGTCGTTATTAAAGCCTGGAGATAGTATAAATTTAAAACGTGGAAGTACTTGGAAGGATCAGAGTCTATTCATTAGAAACCTAAATGGAGCTTTTGGCTCACCGATTGTTTTTCGCTCTTATGGAGATAAAAAATATTCCTTGCCTCGTTTGGGACCATCGAACGGCATTCTTCTAATTATCGAAAATTCATCTAATATTGTGGTTAGTGATATGGTGATAAAAGGAACTGCAAAGGGGCCATGCGTAAAACTTGATCACGCAGCCAGTTACATTTCAATAAACAATAACATCATTGGTGATTGTTATAGTAATGGGATAAGGCTTGCAGAAAAGGTGCACCATGTAGAAATATCAGGTAATGAAATAGGAAGGGTGGATAGAAATGATGGTATTACTATTCACGAAGTAAACTGGGGTGAAAGGCGGTACGCTGAGGCTTATGCCGGAAGCCACCATATAATAAAAAATAATAAATTCTTAGGTCCGTTTCATGAGGATGCGATAGATGTAACTTCTCGCGGTGTAGAAGACGTTAAAATTATTTCTAATATAATAAAAAATTCTGGAAATGCTGGAATTAATATCGCACATGGTAAAAACATATGGATTTATGGAAATATCATATCTAATACAGGTAATGCGGGTGTGGCTGGTGCAATAAAGATCAATCGTGACAGCACTGGGGAAATAAAGATAGTAGGTAATTTGTTTAAGAATAACTTAATGTATTCACTAATCGTATATGCCGGTGATATTAATTTTCATAACAATACGGTCATGCAACATACAAAGCGGCCTCTTATCAGAATAGAGGGGCAGGCTGCGAGAGTATCTATTGCACGGAATGTGTTGGAGAATACTGGGGCAGGTGGCTGGTTAATAAGTAAAACTATGCCAGATAAAAATAATTTGTTAGTTGATAATAACTGGTATTCGGGTTATGCCGACAAAGTGAAGAAAGGATGTGCTTTTACTTATGGAAATAGAAAGTTAGCAATGTTAGATAGGCGTGTGCTTTATTCGTCAGATTTTAGTTCTGAGTGTTCTAATATTATTAAAAGAGGATTCAACAAGAAAAATGGTGGTGTTCGCTTTGACTCTGAGTTGGAAAATGAAAAATGTCCCCATTTTGGGGCACTCGACTGCACTATGAAATTACGAGATCTCACAATTGATCCTTTAACAAATTACAAAAATAATAATGGCTTTGGATGGATGGGCTTTTATGAGTGAGATATTAAGAGGATGGGTAATAAAATACGATAAATGCGAAGCTTGAATGAATAAGTAGAGAATTTTAATTAAATTTATAACCAAAGCTATAATATATAATTATGCGAAACTCTATCAAACGTACATACGATTATGTGCGATATTTAAAACGGTAATATATCTATAAAAACACACACCGTAATTGTGATGTATTAATTGCTCGTAACCAAGAATGGCAGAATAATGAATTGCTATGATGGTTTTTAGACAAATTCAGGAGCAGTTACAGTTATAAGGGTGGCATCAGTGTTTTTATATTTTCTATTGTGATGTGAGGAGCTATTAATGCCAGTAAAAGAATATTTGTGTGAGCTTTGTAATAATACTCGTTTTATAGACAAACCTGCATTGACTAAAAGGCTAGGGGCTGACCATTCTAAACATGGGGTTGTCAAGTGTGCTAAATGCGGGCATTTTTCTTTGTATCCGCTGCCAACAATAGATGATTTTTCATGGATATACAGTAACTATGCCGTACAAGGTGATAGAGAAAAAGTAGAAAAGGAAAGAATAAATACAATATATCCAGATAAGCTTAAAAAAATTATTAGCCATTTTGATGGCAATAATAATATAAGTCTTTTAGATATTGGTGCAGGTCTTGGGGGGTTTGTTTCAACTGCTTTAGCGCAAGGGATTGATGCGACTGGTATTGAGTATGAGGAAAAACAGGTTGCGCTAGCAAAAAAACTATTTGATGTAAACCTTGTTTGCGACACTATTGAAAATTTTTCAGATAATACCAATAAACGTTATGATGCTGTTCATCTTCATCATGTATTAGAACATTTGAGGCACCCGAAAGATGTGTTGTTTCTAATTAAGGGAATTATTTCTGAGTCAGGAATCCTGATTTTTGAAGTGCCAAACCAGTTTTTTAATGCGGGTAAAGAGCTTAATATTAAACTAGGAAGAATAAAAAATAAAGTACCTTATAATCCTTACCATCATCTACATTTTTATACTATTAAGTCACTAAAAAAACTATTAGCGACTACAGGTTATGAAATCGTAGAAATAAATGAAATGCCAAGAGTGCATTCAAAATTCAAAAATTTTGTTTCAAAGCTGCTTCTTAGTAAAGTTGGCTACGGTGTCACTAGTAAGGTGGAAGTCATAGCGCGTCCTGTTTTCTAATATAGCAATACCTTATGTTGTATTTGTTGAAAAGCCATTCGCAAAAATGCGTTGTAAGTTGCATAGAGAATAGTGGTTAGATAAATGTCCACAAGAAATGTTCTGTTGTATGTAAATGCTATTACTATATTAGGGCTCGTTGTTGGTCTTGCTAATAATTCAGTTATAGCGTTTTTATTTGGCCTGTCTGCACTTCTAGATTCATATTTTACTGCAATTGTTCTACCGATGATGTTTATGTCATTGTTCGTAGATTTTGTTGGTAAAAACTTCCTTCCAGTTTATAGTGAGGAAGTAAAAAAAAATCATCTTGATGGTGCTATTTTTGCATCTACAGTAATCAATTCAGTCGTTCTCATATCAACAGTTTCTCTTGCAATCCTGGTATTCGCTGCTCCCTTTATATTTAAAATTATTGTTCCTGGGTTTGATTCGGAAAAGTTGGATTCTGTAGTTGCAATGTTTATGATCGTTTCACCCGCTATAGTTCTGATGGGTGTTAGTACATTTCTTGAATATATCTGGCAATATAGTGATAAATATGTACGAGTTGTAGCCGCAACTTTTTGTCTTCCAGTAACACTACTTATTTCAATGCTGCTTTTCCATGAGCAGTATATGGAATACTCATTAGCATTAGGTTATGTTTCAGGTCAATTTATACGTTTTCTGATACTGGTTATTAATATAAAACACAAGCACAGATTTGTTCTAGATGTTAAGAACCCATCTGTACTGCGCGTTGCTAAAAATTCTGGTATCCTTGTTTCAACAGGTGTGATTACCAGAATCAAGCCTGTGGTTATCAGGTATTTTGCCTCAATGTTAGACACCGGTTCGATTTCAGCATATTCATTGGCGGAGAAGCTAGGGTCGCCTATACATCAGACATCAACAATTGGTGTTCGTATGATGTCATTTTCGAAATCCAGCAAGTTATATGCAAAAGGACGAATTGATGAGCTGGGTGATTTTTACACAAATGTTGTGATAGGTGTTTTGTTTTTTATCGTTCCTCTAACAGTTTGGGTGGGTATTAGTGCTAGCGAAATTATTACAATTCTGTTTCTGAGGGGTGATTTTGATCAACAGATGCATGATTATGTTCATGCTGCATTACTTGGAATGCTTCCTTCTATTGTTTTGATGAGTGTTTGTCCTATAATGTCAAACGCTTTTTATGTTTTAAATAAGATTAGCGTTCCCGCAATAGCCGGTCCTGCGGGGACGGTAATATATGTTATCTGTATCATGTTTCTTGTTGATAACTATGGTTTGTTTGGCATCGCTTTTGCGAACTCAATTGTTTTTTTACTAACCTTCATTGTTTTCGCGTATTTTCTGGGTCAATTTTTACCTACTTTTATAACCTCACAGGCTTATAAAAAAATATTTATTTATTCAATAATCTCGTTGTTTGTTTTTTATACTGTTGATTTTTTCTTAAAAGAATTATCTATGTCATCTATATTACACATAATTATAGTATTTGGTATAGGCATGATTTTATACGCATCTGTTTTCTATATAAGTAAGGACAGGGGTTTAAGGTATATATTAAATATTGCAATGAAAAAGGCCTGACATTGAAAAGTATTCAGAAACTATTATGGCTTGTCAACAGACTCAAATGCATGTCCCCGGGTGAAGTCCTCTATCGTTTTGAAAATAAAATTCAGGCAGTGTTAGAAAAAAAAGGGATCGGCATGTGCTATTCAGTGCCACCAGCTACTGGTACACCAGGGAATGCATGGCTGACAGATTTTTCTGGTTTTGACACAGAGAGTTACAAGGCAACTGCAGACAGGATATTATCAGGTAGATATAGTATATTTTCTATCAAGAATATCTATATTGGTTTTCCTCCTGAATGGAACAAAGATCCACGAACGGGCACCATAGCCCCAATGCATTTTGGAAAAAACTTAAATTATCGTGATGAATCTATTGTTGGTGATATTAAGTATCTGTGGGAGCCTAACCGTCATCTGGAATTAGTTACCTTAGCGCAAGCATACAGGCTAACAGGTGACACTCGTTATTCATCAGGCGCTCAAACATTATTAAGCTCGTGGCTTCAGCAATGCCCTTATCCCCTGGGTGTAAACTGGACTAGTTCACTGGAGCATTCGGTTAGGTTGGTTAATTGGTCTTTTGCGTGGCATCTATTGGGTGGTGATGATTCAGTCCTGTTTAAAGGTGAAGTAGGTGTGCAGTTTAAGCAGGACTGGTTGAATTCTATCTATCAGCATCTTCATTTCATTGGCGGTCATTTTTCTAAGTATTCTTCAGCTAATAATCATTTATTAGGTGAGTATATGGGATTATTTATTGGTTCCATTACCTGGCCTCTCTGGAAGAAATGTTCACACTGGCGGCAGATTTCTAAAAAAGGTCTGATTAAAGAAGTGATGCTGCAAAACGCCAGTGATGGAGTCAATCTGGAGCAGGGAATCTGGTATCATCACGAAGTTGCAGATATGATGCTGCTATGTGCAATGGTCGGAAGAACAAATGATGTTGAATTTCCAGAGTCTTACTGGAATCGCCTGGAAAAGATGCTGGACTTTATAGCTTCTCTGATGGATGTGAAAGGCAATATACCGATGTTCGGCGATTCTGACGATGCCGTCATGGTACGATTTTCACCTGAACCTGATCATGATGTTTACCGGTCTTTACTTGCTACTGGTGCCGTTTTGTTTGATCGGGCTGACTTTAAGGAAAAAGCTGTCCAGTTTGATGATAAAAGCCGCTGGTTGCTCGGGGCAGCGGCGGGTGGGGTGTTTGGATCACTTATTGTTTCAGAGCATGAAAATCAATTACCACGTGTGTTTCCAGAAGGCGGTTATTATGTTTTTGGCGAAAAACTGGATACTTCTGAAGAAGTTCGGCTCATCGCTGATGCTGGGCCGCTAGGTTACCTCTCTATTGCGGCTCATGGTCATGCAGACGCACTCTCATTTACCCTGTCGGTTGCTGGGCAGGAGATACTGGTTGATCCGGGTACATATGCTTACCATACGCAAAAGCAATGGCGTGATTATTTTCGTGGGACTTCTGCACATAATACCGTGAGAGTTGATTCGCAGGATCAATCAGTTGCCGGAGGTAATTTTTTGTGGACGAAACATGCAAATGCCAATTGTATCCATTTTGAGTCAGATTCTGCTAAAGACTGCTGGATAGCTGAGCATGACGGCTATCTACGTCTTACTGACCCGGTTAAACATATAAGATCACTTATTTTTGATAAAGAAAATCAGTTAATTACAGTAGGCGACAAGCTGCAGGCAGAAAAAAAACACTTTACTGAACTATACTGGCATCTATCAGAAAAAAGTAATGCGCATCAGGATGGAGATGCGATAATAGTGGTAAACCAGGATGTTCAGATAAGCATAAAAATGCTCAATGCAAATTTCAATCCTGAGATAATAAAAGGCTGTGAAGAACCTCCTCTAGGCTGGATTTCCCGTGGTTTTGATCTAAAAATCCCAACGAATACCATTCGCTGGGCAGGGGATATTACGGGCACAACGGAATTAGTTACAGAAATTAGAATAGAAAAACGTGTTTAGGAGTATGTATGAAGATTAGTATATTTGGTTTGGGCTATGTAGGCGCTGTTTCTGCAGGCTGTATTGCAAATGATGGCCATACAGTTATTGGTGTAGACCCTTACCAGCCTAAAATTGATCTAATTAATAATGGTCAGACGCCGGTTATTGAAAAAGATATTGGTGAAATTATTGAAAAAGCTGTATCCAATAAATTATTGAGTGCAACCACAGATGTTCATCAGGCTGTGTTCAATACAGAGATTTCATTAATCTGCGTTGGAACACCGAGCCAGATGAATGGTAGTCTCGATTTAAAATATGTAAGAAAAGTTTGTGAGGAAATTGGCGAAGCTCTAAAAGAGAAATCTGATTTTCACGTAGTTGTTGCCCGCAGTACGATGTTACCGGGTACGATGAATACGCTCGTAATACCAACATTAGAAGAATCATCAGGAAAAAAAGCCGGTGTTGATTTTGGAGTATGCAATAACCCTGAATTTTTGCGGGAAAGCACAGCAGTATATGATTATTATAATCCGCCAAAAACTGTCATTGGTGAGACGGATAACAAAGCAGGTGACATGCTTGCAAGCTTATACGAAAACATGGATGCACCAATGATACGTACCAGCGTAGAAACAGCTGAACTTGTTAAATACACAGATAACGTCTGGCATGCTCTTAAAGTCGGCTTCGCCAATGAGATTGGTAATATCGCTAAATCGGTTGGTATCGATGGACATGAAGTCATGGAAATATTTTGTAAGGATACCAAGTTGAATCTTTCTTCCTATTATATGAAACCGGGGTTTGCTTTCGGCGGTTCCTGCCTGCCAAAAGATGTGAGGGCGTTAACTTATAAAGCACGCAGTCTTGATCTAACTACACCTATTATAAATTCGATTATCCCCAGTAATGAAAAGCAGATCGAAAAAGGCCTGTCGATGATTACTGAAAAAGGCAATAGGAAGATTGGCATACTTGGCTTCAGTTTTAAGGCGGGCACTGATGATCTTCGCGAGAGCCCTCTGGTGGAAGTTATCGAGAGGTTAATCGGCAAGGGATACGATATATGCCTTTATGATAAAAACGTGAAAATCGCCAGCCTGGTCGGTGCAAACAAAGATTATATTCTCAATGCAATCCCGCATATTTCTAAACTGATGGTCGATAGTATCGATGAGGTGTTAGACCACGCGGAAACGATCGTTATAGGAAATGGTGCAGAAGAATTCTTCAGCGTTTTTGATAAACTGAATGATGGTCAGGTGATAGTTGATCTGGTTCGTATTTCAGATTCACGATCTGTGCAGGATAAATACGACGGAATTTGCTGGTAGCAGAACATTATGCCAAAAAATACTGTGAAACCGCGGAAGGTTTTGATTATCGTTGAGAATCTGCCGTCACCTTTTGATCGCCGTGTTTGGCAAGAAGCTACATCTCTAAAAGCTGCAGGTTATGTTGTAAGTATTATTTGCCCTACAGGTAAAGGATATGAAAAGAAATATGAAGTAATTGATGGTATAAATATTTATCGGCATAACCTCCCATTAGAGGCAGAGGGTGCGATTGGGTATTTGCTTGAATACTCTATAGCATTGTTCTGGGAGTTTTACCTTTCATGGAAAGTCTTATTTAAACATGGGTTTGATGTTATTCATGCATGTAATCCACCTGATAATATATTTTTGGTTGGTGGTTTTTTTAAACTATTAGGTAAAAAGTTTTTATTCGATCATCACGATATTAATCCTGAGCTCTATGAGGCTAAATTTGGACGCAGAGACTTTTTTTATAAAGTCATGCTTCTGTGGGAGCGTTTAACATTTAAAGTTGCAGATGTTTCCATCGCAACCAACGAATCATACAAGCAGATAGCTATACAACGTGGGGGTATGAGCCCTGACAAGATATTTGTTGTCCGTAGTGGGCCAAAATTAGATCGCCTGCAAATTATTCCACCAGTTGATGAATTAAAGTGTGGTCGAAGATATCTGGTAGGATATGTCGGCGTAATGGGCGCACAGGAAGGCATAGATCATTTGTTACAGGCTGTTGACTATATCGTGAATACAAAAAAACGAGACGATATTCATTTTGGACTGGTTGGCGGTGGCACTTCACTTGATGAGATGAAAGACTATGCGAAAAAACTCAATATCGCCGATTATGTGACTTTTACAGGTCGTGTGCCAGATCAAGAGTTACTGGAAATGCTGAATACTGCAGATGTTTGTGTTAACCCGGATGTCGCAAACGAGATGAATGATAAGTCCACAATGAATAAGATAATGGAATACATGGCATTGGCTAAACCCATCGTGCAGTATGATTTAACGGAAGGGCGATACTCAGCACAGGAATCATCACTCTATGCGGAGAATAACAACGTAAGAGACATGGCAGAAAAAATCTTACTACTACTGGATGATGAGTCGCTGCGTACTAAGATGGGAGAGTTCGGCCACAATAGAGTTCTGAATGAGCTCTCATGGCAATATGAAGAGCCTAAACTATATCATGCTTATGATGTGTTATTTGATGAATGATCAAATAAAGAAAATGAGTTGCTTAGATATTATGAGGTTGGTATGTCAATAATAAAAAGCTATTGGAAAGAATCACCGATTATAATTTTATATTTTGTCATATTATTTGCTGCCGTCACGTTTGCCGCATTTGATAGTGTCACTGTAATGGTAACAAGATGGGGCGAAAGCGAAGAATACGGTTATGCTTACATCATTCCGTTTATTACAGGATATTTCATCTGGCAAAATAAAGTTAAGCTCCAACAGGTTGAGTTTAAGCTGAGTTGGTTTGGTGGCCTGTTATTGCTATTTGGTCTGTTTTTGATCTCGCTAGGTGTTTTAAGTGCAACCCATTCAATTGCACAGTATGGTTACATTTTTACTATTATAAGTGCTGCATTTCTTTTTATGGGGTGGCAGGCTTTTAAAATAATTGCAGCACCTATGCTGTTATTGTTTCTTGTTGTGCCCCTTCCAGCTTTTATATTCAACAATCTTTCAGCTGATCTACAGCTAATCTCATCACAAATTGGTGTGGCGGTAATACGCGCATTCGGTATTAGTGTTTATCTGGAAGGCAATGTCATTGATTTGGGTAAATACCAGTTACAGGTTGTCGATGCCTGTAGTGGCCTCAGGTATCTGTTTCCGTTGATAAGTCTTTCCATTATTGCCGCGTTTATGTATCAGGCTGCATTGTGGAAACGTACTGTAATTGTGCTTTCCAGTATTCCTATTACTGTTTTTATGAACAGCTTCAGAATCGGAATGATTGGTGTGTTAGTAGAATACTGGGGCATCGAGCAGGCGGAGGGTTTTTTGCATGACTTTGAAGGCTGGTTTGTGTTTATGGCGTGTGTTGGTTTATTGCTTATAGAGATGTGGTTATTGGTTGCTTTCGGTAAAAACAAACAGAAGCTCAGTGAGGTTTTTGCTATTGAAATGCCGGAAATTTTACCTGCTGATACGGTTTTTCAAAAAAGAAGCGTTTCCTGGAAATATATGATTCCTACTGTGTTTGTCTTAATTTCAGGCGGGGTTATTGGTTTGCTTAATGAACGTGCAGAAATCATTCCTGATAGAGACACATTTGCGTCATATTCTTTACAATTAGGGCAATGGCAGGGAAGGCAGGATACTATAGAAAAGAAATTTCTGGATGAATTAAGATTGAATGATTACTTTATAGCGGACTACGTAAATAACAGCAATAAAAGTGTCAATTTATATTTAGCTTATTACGAATCTCAACGATCCGGTGCTGCTGCACATTCGCCTCGCTCATGCATACCCGGTGGCGGTTGGCGAATTAAATCGCACAGTACAATGGATATTGAAGGTTTGGAGAAATCAACGAACAGGCTTTTAATCAAAAAGGGAGACTATGGCCAACTGGTTTATTACTGGTTTGATCAGCGTGGTCGTAATATTACTAATGAGTATATGGTTAAGTGGTATTTGTTCTGGGACTCTTTGACATTAGGAAGAACAGATGGTGCTTTAGTTCGGTTAACAACAAGTATTCAACCGGGCGAAGATGTGTCTCTGGCAGATAAACGTCTAACTGAGTTTGCACAGCTAATTAAGCCAACACTCTCTGATTTCATACCAGAATAGATTTTTTTTACTGCAGTTATGGATATGACGAATTCTGATATAGGTATTTATCTGCTCATCGCAATAGTAGCAATGGCGATCAGCATGGCTATTATTCCTTTGATGATGCGGTTTGCGCCAAAAATAGGGATGATTGATGTGCCAGACCCGCGTAAGGTACACACTGCGCCTATCCCGCGTGTAGGTGGTTTGGGTATTGTTATTGGTGCGCTTGTTCCTATGTTGCTGTGGTTGCCGGTTAACGACCTGACAATAGCTATAATTCTCGGTGCTGTTATCTTATTGGTGTTTGGTACATGGGATGACATTGCTGAATTAGGTCATTACGTTAAATTTATCGGCCAGATTGCTGCGGCTGTTGTTGTTGTTTATTATGGTGATTTATATGTCAGTTACTTTCCGTTGTATGGTTACGAGACAATACCGGAATCAGTAGGCCGGCCTTTCACGGTAATAGCAATAGTGGGAATGATTAATGCCATTAATCATTCTGATGGACTGGATGGGCTTGCTGGTGGTGAGTCATTAATTAGTTTGGCTGTTATTGCTTATCTGGCCTATCTCTATAGCAGTGATTTAATGCTGGTTATAACCGCTGCTGCAATTGGCGGCATCTTCGGTTTTCTTCGTTTTAATTCACATCCTGCACGTGTATTTATGGGCGATGGTGGCAGCCAGTTTCTTGGTTTTATACTTGCCGTGCTGGTGCTTATTTTAACGCAACAGGTTAATACGGTATTAAGTCCTGCCGTTGCAATTTTATTACTTGGGCTACCTGTTATTGATATTCTGGCGGTATTCTTTTTACGCGCCAAACATAAAATGAATTTATTCAGGGCGACACGCAACCATATTCATCACCGTTTACTGGATATTGGTTTTTTGCATTATGAATCGGTAATATTTATTTATGGTATCCAGTTTATTCTAGTTATTAGTGCAATACCCTTGATGTATGAACACGATATAGTGGCAATGCTGTTTTATTTGTTTGTTTGTTTATCGGTGTTTGGTTTTCTTACTTTGTCTGAGCGCACTGGTTTTAAGGTGCATAAAGAAAAAACTGGTTCACGGGATATATTGTCAGTGGTGCTAAACAAGTATCCACGACTGTGTGATGTGCCAATAAAATCACTTGAATCAGGTTTGTCTTTATTTATTTTTGCATCAGCGCTTGTGGTTTATGAAGTGCCTGTTGATATTGCTGTTTCTTCACTTGTTTTACTGTTGTTATTACTGTTTGTTGTGGTGACAGGTTTGTTCGGTTATCAGGGTTATCGGTTAATAGTATTTGTGACCATAGGTTTTTCTATTTATCTGTTTGCAACATACCCGGTTGACTGGTTATCGCATCAGGTTGATTTGCTCTTTGTGTATTTTATTATTATGAGTGTTTTAGGCTTTATAACTGCTAAGGCATTCTCTACTGAAGAATTTAAAATCACGCCGTTAGATTATCTGGTTATAGCAATCGTGTTGTTAATCGCATTTTTACCAGGTAAAAATGAATTCAGAGAAAGCATCATCTGGATGCTTGTACAGATTATTATTTTGTTTTATGTTTGTGAATTGCTTATCCAGAATATGAAAAGCCAATACAATCGTTTTACTGCCTCAGTCGCATTAGCGCTTGCATTGATTGCGTACCGGGGGTTGAT
>CAZALW010000020.1:0-19674 GCA_964485705.1 uncultured Thiotrichaceae bacterium | reverse complement strand
TGTAACATACTGTTTTTAATCACTCCTCGTTGCCACACAAGAACGTGGAACGAACAATTCAGGAAATACCATGACTATAGTGACACTAGAAACATCTCACGGCGATATTGTTATTGAACTTAACGATGACAAAGCCCCGGAAACCGTAAAAAACTTTTTATATTATGTGAATGATGGTTTTTATGATGGCACCATCTTCCACCGTGTTATTCCAAACTTCATGGTACAGGGCGGCGGCTTTATGCCGGGCATGGTACAAAAACGACCTGAAGACCCCATTAAAAATGAGGCGGATAATGGCCTGACGAATGATCGTGGCACCGTTGCTATGGCCAGAACTAACGACCCGCATTCAGCGACAGCACAATTTTTCATCAATCATAATGACAATACATTTCTAAACCATACCGCACCCTCTGGCGCTGGCTGGGGTTATTGCGTTTTTGCTAAAGTCACTGATGGCATGGATACTGTTGATGCCATTGCAGCTATCAGTACCGGTACTGATAGTGGTCATGCTGATGTGCCTGTTGAGACTGTCACTATCATTAAAGCCACGGCGGCATAAGTCTATTTAGCATTAGCCATGAAAGATATTGTCTTCATATCGGATCTTCACCTGATGCCTGAGCGTCCGAAAATAATGGATTTATTTATACGCTTTTCAGAAGATATTGCCGCTAAAGCCGATGCTTTATATATTCTTGGCGACTTTCTGGAAGTCTGGTGGGGGGACGATGACCCGGCAATGGGTTATCAGGATGTCTTTAATGCCTTAGCTAGATTAGCAACACAATACCATACCGAGATATTTCTGATGCACGGCAACCGTGACTTTTTGATTGGTAACACACTGGCTCAACAATGCCATTTCAAAATAATCCAGGATCCACATAAGATCAGTTATCAGGTTAGCGATAATCTATACAACAAAATCGGTAGCAGCAACCAAAACAAACGTGATATTTTACTTTTGCATGGTGACACTTTATGTACTGACGATATTGAATACCAGAAATTTCGGCAAATGGTACGAAACCCGTTGTGGCAACAGCAGGTATTAGCAAAAACCCTGGAACAACGCTTTCAACTTGCGCAAAGCCTTAGGGAAAACAGCAAACAGGCAACCACTGAAAAAAATGAATCCATTATGGATGTAAATCAGGCTGAAACCGAAAAAGTTTTTTTACAAAACGAGGTTGACTTAATCATCCACGGTCACACACACCGCCCTGCTATTCATCATAAAAAACTCAACGGTCGTGACACCACCAGAGTTGTCTTAGGTGACTGGCATGATACGGCAAGTTATTTACGCATTAATGACTCGTCTGATTTTAAGTTACAAACTTATCAATAAAACAGCAAGTACAATTACCTGAATTCAAAAATGCTTTAACAAACTTTGCATTTCATCATGACTGAAACCTGCCTGTAGACGCGCCTCTGTATCGAAAGGTCCAAATCTAGCCCCCTGCATATATTTTTTTATCAATTCAAGAAAAGTTTTTTGCGGTTCCAGCCCTCGTTCTTCACACAAGGTTTTATACCAGTATGAGCCTATTTTCACATGGCCAATTTCATCATCAAATATTTTTTGCAATATTGTTATTAACTGTACATCACCTGTAACCTGTAGTTTTTCTATCATGCCCGGTGTGACATCAAGCCCCCTTGCCTCCAATACGCGCGGCACCAGCGCCATTCTGGTCATCACATCAAAATCAGTTTTAACTGCCATTTCCCAAAGCCCATTATGCGCGGTTAAATCGCCGTAAACCATGCCATGATTTTTCAGGTAGTCCGATAACATGGTGAAATGTAATGCTTCTTCGGCAGCAATGCGACACCAGTCAGCGTAATATTGCTCAGGCATATCTTGAAAACGATAAACCGCATCCAGTGCAAGATTAATGGCATTAAATTCGATATGCGCAATGGCATGCACTAATGACAAACGCCCTTTCAAGCTGGAAAAATTACGCCTTGGTACTTCTTTAGGGTCGACCAATTCAGGCTTATCAGGTCGCCCTGGAACAGGAAGTGACTTTACAGGCAATAATAAATTTACTTTTAACATCCCTTCCAGCCACTTTTGTTGCAACAAAAGTGTTGCATCAACTTTTTCCTGGGGGTCGTCAAGTAACAAGCAACACAGCGCCTGATCAAATAAATTTATATTTTCAATGTCTTTCATTTAGCAAATAGTATAACCATATCGTCTTTAAGGGGTCATTTATTATTAAAGAAACGGATAGAAAGGACACCGTCCATTAAAGACTGTCTACAGATGCCCTTATTGCATTTCAGATACCAAACAGCAATAAGCAATATAGAAGCAAGGGATATTGCTGTTAATGCATATGGTAACCTCATTGATTAGTGGTTACCTGGCAAACAGGAGCGAAAGCGAACAACTTAAAACATGATATTAACATCACCCGTACCCACTACCATGGGATTTATGATGCATAACGATGAAGCCACCTCTTAAAAACACAGCTACTGCTTCATACCTGCTAACGATAATTGGTGGCGTATTGGCAGCAATTCTCGGGGCAACGGTTCTAATCGGATGGCACACCCAAAATGTGACTCTAATTCAGGTTTCAGCAGCATTTGTCCCTATGCAATACAAATACTGCCCTGGGCTTTATGTCAAGCGGCGTAGGGCTTCTTTTAATTAGTAGGGGCTATTTAAGCACAGGTATCATCTTTGGTATTTTCGTGGTGCTGATTGGGCTATTAACACTTGTCCAGTATGTTTTCGGAATTGATCTCACCATTGATCAGCTTCTAATGCAACACGACATAATAGTGCAGACATCACATCCAGGGCGTATGGCACCTAATACAGCGCTGTGTTTCTCTCTGACAGGTGTCTCTCTGATTACACTTGCAACGATTACTAGAGTAAAACATTGGAATCACTCTCTGTTCGCTGGCATCATGGGTTCTCTAACCCTTGGGCTGGGCATCGTAGCTCTGGCGGGTTACGCAGCTGACCTGGAAACCGCCTATGGCTGGGGAGAACTGAGTCGCATGGCGGTACATACAGCAGTTGGTTTCATCATACTCGGTGTAGCTGTTACCAGCCTTGCATGGTTTCATAGCAACACCGAGTTTTCAGGCTTACCATCCTGGTTTCCAGTGCCAATTGGTATGGTTGTGCTGACAATCATGACCAGCCTGTGGCAGGCAATCGAATCTCATAGCAATAAATTAATGGAAAAACACGGTGAGGTTGGAGATCACCCGCTGGTTAACGATACCTTGCTGGTTGTTGGTATTATGCTTGCTATTGCGCTTTCCCTTGCAGCATATCTCATCCAGACAGCCAGAAATCGCGAACAGCAAGTAAATATTATAAATCATCAACTTGCAAGTGAAATCGAAGAACGTAAGTTAGCAGAAAAGGCTCTACAGGAAAGCGAAGAACGCTTTAGAGGACTGTTCGAGAATTCTGAGATCTCAATTTGGAATGAGGATCTGTCTGCTGTCTATAACACGCTGAACAAGCTTCGCCTGGATGGCATTACCGACCTTCGCCAATATTTACAGTCTAACCCGCAGGCGGCCTGGAACATGGTTGCCATGGTCAATGTTTTACATGTAAACGAGGCGACGCTGAAACTGTTCGACACAAAGGACGAAGATGACTTTCTCCATCAAATCGACAGAACCTTTGGATCAGATGCAATTAACGTCTTTATGAATGGGCTTTACGCCATATGGGATGGAGACAAAGGTTTTCGTTCCGAAGCCTCTTTTCAAACTCTCGATGGGAAAGACATCAGCGCCATTATTTCATTTCGAATACCTGAAACAGAAGGCGGTTTCAAAAGCATCCCGGTCAGCATCATTGACATTACCGAGCACAAAAAAACAGAAAAAACCCTGCGTCGCTCGCAAAAGATGGATGCCATAGGCCAGCTAACCGGCGGCATTGCCCACGACTTTAATAATATCCTGTCCATCATTCTTGGTAACCTGGAGTTTCTCAAAACACAGAGTTTCCAGGAAGATGAAAAAACACAAAAACGTATCCAGACCATCCAAAAGTCCGCCCAACGTGCTGCCGACCTGACCAGACAACTGCTTAATTTCTCCCGACACCATAGCGAACACACCTCCATCGTCAACATCAACCTGCTAATTAATGAGATGGAGAACCTGATTATTCGGTCAGTCACGCCACAAGTAGAAATCGAACACCAGTTTTCCAGCAAGCTATGGGTAACCAGTGTAAACCCTGGCGACTTTGAAAGCTCCCTGCTCAACCTTATTCTCAACGCCCGTGATGCCATGGACGGCAGAGGCCATCTGACCATAGAAACCATCAACACCACACTTGATACAGACTACTGCACACGAAATTTTGGTGCTAAACCCGGTGATTATGTCGAGCTGATCATCAGTGATAACGGTAAAGGCATGACACCTGAACAGCTTGAGCATGTCTTTGAGCCCTTTTTTACCACAAAAGAGGTGGGCAAAGGCACAGGTTTGGGACTGGCCATGGTGTATGGTTTTATCGAACGCTGCAGCGGACACATAAAAGTCTATTCCGAGTCCGGAATTGGCACTACCTTCCGACTATACTTGCCTCGGTCAACTAAATCTATACAAACTAAACAACAAACTGAAGAACAAACACTGGCAACATTACCCACAGGTAATGAAAAAATTCTGATCGTAGACGACGAAGAGGCTCTGCGTGAACTGGCCAGTGAATCACTACAGGAGCTGGGTTACCGCGTACTGACCGCTGACAATGGCCGCCAGGCATTAGAGATATTAGCTAATGAACCTGAGATTGCTCTTCTGTTCAGCGATATCATTATGCCCGGTGGTATAAACGGTTATGAACTGGCAACACAGGCTACAAGCATTTACCCACAGCTTAAGGTACTTTTAGCCTCAGGCTATACAGAAAAATCCCAGGTAAAAAACAAACAAGCCCGCTTTAGTGCCAACCTGTTGAGTAAGCCTTACAGCCTGTTGGAACTGGCACAAAGAGTGAAAAAAACACTTGATAATGGATAAATCAAATAGCGTAGGGGCAGGTCTATTTTGAAATAGCTAAAAAAGACCTGACCCTGCTTTTGCATGTATTAACAAAACGGATGAAAAAGATACTATAAAGTTATTTTATCTTTATTTTTTTCGACAGTTTTACTACCAATACCATCGACATTTTCCAGATCCTGAATGGATTTGAATTTGCCATGGCTTTTTCGATAATCCACTATAGCTTTTGCTTTACTTTCACCTATGCCTGTCATGGTAGTAGCAATCTGCTCAGCACTGGCATTATTAATATTAACCTTGCCAGCAAATGCTGCTGAAGAAAATAATACCAAAGAAAATAGTAAAGCGGTGGTTAAAAAAA
This sequence comes from uncultured Thiotrichaceae bacterium, assembly GCA_964485705.1. Classification (GTDB taxonomy): domain Bacteria; phylum Pseudomonadota; class Gammaproteobacteria; order SZUA-229; family SZUA-229. The sequence continues at coordinate 14,282 of CAZALW010000020.1, read as the reverse complement.
GAGTATGAAGAAATTTCATGAATGTCCTCCCTGGACGATTTTGATTGGAGCGGTAATACTAACCTGATTCAAACAACAATCAAGTCCTCCCTGTGTCAGACAGTTCGCTATTGATTGTACGTAAAACCTTACACGGGTCTTCTGCTTGAGTGATTGGTCTGCCGATAACTAACATGCCAGACCGAAGTGACATTTTCCAAAATTGTAAAAAATCAGTTCAATCCTGGCGAGAATACCTAATGTCTTAATGATTTTTTCTGCACCCTGATGTGGTAAAATTCAACAATCACGAAAAAATATTCCAGCTCATTCAATAAACTTGGCATTCAAATCATCCTACTGAAAGATTCATCATGGCAATTATAACTAAAACGAAATCTCTATCCCTATTATCAAGTAAAGACATTCCCTCTCAAGACAGGCTTATTTTTGCACTAGATGTACCCAGTATTGAGGAGGCAAAAAAATTAGTTAACGATCTAGGCGATACCATCTGCTTTTACAAGATAGGGTTAGAATTATTTATGTCAGGAAACTATCTTGACTTTATTAGTTGGCTGAAAGCTAAAGATAAAAAAGTCTTCGTTGACTTAAAATTTTTTGACGTTCCCCAGACTGTTGGCTCAGCTATAAAACAACTTAGAAAATATGGCGCTTCTTTTGCGACAATACATGGTAATGATGAAATAATGAAAGCCGCAGCTAAACAAAAAGGCGATATGAAAATTTTAGCTGTAACAATGCTTACCAGCCTGGATCAAGGAGATGTAGAAGATTTAGGGTTTAAAGTCGATATTAAAGAGATCGTTTTATCAAGAGCTAAAAGAGCTTTAGACATTGGTTGCGATGGCGTGATCTCATCTGGGCTTGAAGCACCTGAGTTACGTGATAAATTAGGAGCCAAGTTTATTATAGTTACTCCTGGCATAAGACCCGTTAAAAACACAGACGACCAAAAAAGAACCGTTGATGTTGAAGAAGCTTTTTTAAATGGGGCAGACTACATTGTAATAGGTAGACCAATTAAAGATCACCATGGTTTTAAAACGCCAAAAGAAGCAGCCATTTCTATTCAACAGCGGATCAAAAATTTATTTAATGATCAAGCTCAATAACGCTGGGTTTCACACTACCCCAATGGTTACAGCTCGGACACAACCAATAATGCGTATTGGTATTAAAGCCGCAATTTTGACACCGATATTCCACACTGTCCTTTTGCAAAACACAAAGTGCAGTAGCCAGATCAGCAAACAATTTATCCGCACCAATATCTTCATCTTTATATGACACAAGCTTTTGTAAACCCGGCAAACTTGGTTGCTGCTTTATTTTATCAGCGAGGTATTCGATTGCACTCTGTTTACCCTGTGATTTCTCTAATACAGAGGCGATCATATTCTGTAAAAAAAGATTTTTATGACGATTTTGAAGTAATAGCAGATATGCATAAAACTCGTCTAGCAAGGATAAATTCTGGTAACATTGCAATAAAGAATCAATCACTAATATCATTGATTCCGCATCCTGCTTTTCAATGCTCTCATATATTATAATTGCTTTTTTATCATCACCTTTCGATTTTATCTGATCTGCTAATAATATTGAAGCACGGACACAGCAGTCATCATAACCTAACGCTTTATTGGCATAATTTTCTAACTGACTTATGTCACCTTTAGTTTTCGATATTTCAGCAAGCTCACAATAATAGTGCGCAATCACAGGCTCCATCGTATCAGGATTTTCGGCAAATAAATCAACAGCGATATCTATCGCCTTGAACCAGTCCTTTTCCTGTTGATAAATAAGAATGAGCCCATGACGTGCCTCTTTGGGATGTGCTTCTCTGGATTTTTCATCCTGTATTAACACTTCTTTAAACAGCCCTTCAGCACGGTCAAACCAACCTGCGCCCAGATAATCGTAAGCTAATTCAAGTAATATTTTGCTGCGGTAACGCGCCGGTAATGTGGGTCTTGCAATTAAACCCTGATGAATTTTAATGGCCTTATCCATTTCACCATTTTTTCGATAAATCTTGCCTAAAGTAAAATGCGTATCAATAGTATCCCAGTTTGACTCCACCAATTTTACAAAAACGTCTAAAGCCTTACCCTGCTCATCATTCAGCAGGTAATTCAAACCTTTAAAATATTCTGAGGATAATGTTGATTGCTGTCGTTGGTGCGATTTTTTTGTGCGAAATAAAACCCAAAAAAAACCAATAGCAACAGGGATGATTGCTAAAGACCATACTGGCATTTGTGAAAAATCAAACACGGTGTTTCAGAGCCAGCACTGAAAAATCTTTGGTGAATTAAAACTTATCATGCCTTTGTGTTCTTGAGTCTCTCATGTACAAATCTGCTCAAACAGAGACCTGCGACATGGATGTCGCGTTAACAGCGCTAAGGATAGAATGATTAAAAACCCCCTTAAGAAAGCAGAATACCTAGCCTGTGTCTTTTACCATGGAAAAATTGTCACGGGAAGCATTTACGCGCTCACGCAGTTCTTTTCCCGGTTTAAAGTGCGGCACATGTTTGCCTGGCAGGGAAACTGAGCCGCCTGTTTTAGGGTTACGACCTGAACGAGGCGGACGGTAATGCAATGAAAAACTGCCAAAACCACGTATTTCAATTCGTTCACCACCGGATAATGAATTGCTCATTTGCTCCAGCAAACTTTTAACTGCCAGCTCCACATCCTTATAAGCAAGATGGCTTTGCTTACGTGCAATACGTTCAATCAGCTCTGATTTCATCATTGCATCTGTTTGCATTTCTTCAGCCATAGAATAACCTTCCTCTGTTGTACTTATTGTTTGACTTCAGTAACAATCAACCGACTATTTTGCATACTGTATAGTGTCGCCTCAAACGATAACGAGAGTTCTTATAAATAGAACAAATAAGATCTTTCACTATCGTTCGAGGTAACAGCAAACAAAATCAGCCTTTACTAATCCTAATCCTTAGGCTTCATTTGCTCTTTCAGTAAATCACCAAAGGTAGGTGCTGCACCAACAGATGCATCCTGATTATCTGAAAAGTCTCTTAACGCTTCTGATTCATCATCATAGTCTTTCGCTTTAATCGACAGTGCGATACCGCGATTCTTACGATCAACACCCATCAATTTAGCTTCAACTTCATCACCAACTTTAAGCACTGTACTTGCATCTTCAACACGGTCACGTGATAGTTCAGAAGCACGTAATGTTCCTTCAACACCCTCACCTAAATCAATAATGGCGGCTTTTGCATCAACGGATATAACGATACCTTTAACAAAAGAGCCTTTTTTGTTTTCTGCAATAAAGGTAGAAACAGGATCCTGCTCCATCTGTTTTATACCCAGTGAAATACGCTCGCGCTCCGCATCAATAGATAATACAACGGCTTCGATAGCATCGCCTTTCTTATAATTACGAACGGCATCTTCGCCGTTATCATCCCATGAAATATCAGACATATGAATAAGGCCATCAATTTCACCGTTAAGACCGACAAATACACCAAAATCAGTGATGGATTTAATGACACCACTAACTTTGTCGCCTTTATTATGGGTAGCAAAGAATTCATCCCATGGATTAGCCAGACACTGTTTCATACCCAGAGAAATACGACGACGATCTTCATCGATATCAAGAATCATCACCTCTCTCTCTTCACCTAGTGTCACGATAGATGCAGGATTAACGTTTTTGTTGGTCCAGTCCATTTCAGAAACGTGAACCAGGCCTTCAACGCCATCTTCAATCTCAACAAAACAACCGTAATCGGTGATATTGCTAACTTTACCCCACAAACGTGAACCTTCAGGGTAACGACGAGCAATTTCATTCCACGGATCATCACCCAGTTGTTTAAGACCAAGAGAAACACGGGTTTTCTCTTTATCGAACTTAAGCACCATAACTTCGATTTCTGAACCCACTTCAACAATTTCTGAAGGATGGCGTACACGTTTCCATGCCATATCAGTAATGTGTAACAGGCCATCGATGCCACCAAGATCAAGGAATGCGCCGTAATCAGTAAGATTTTTAACCACGCCTTTAATAGGCTTGCCTTCTTCAATGCTGTTAAGTAATGCTTCGCGCTCTTCGCTGTATTCATTTTCAACAACGGCACGACGAGAAACAACAACATTGTTGCGTTTCTGATCGAGTTTAATAATTTTAAATTCAAGGTCTTTGTTTTCCAGGTACGCAGTATCGCGTACTGGGCGAACATCAACCAGTGAACCCGGCAGGAATGCACGAATATCACCTAACTCAACAGTGAAGCCACCTTTAACCTTACCGGTAATAATTCCGGTAATGATTTCTTCGGCTTCAAATGATTTTTCTAATGTGATCCAGGCTTTAGCACGTTTGGCTTTTTCACGAGACAGACGGGTTTCACCGTAACCATCTTCAACCGCTTCTAGTACCACTTCAACTTCATCGCCAATGCTAACTTCTAATTCACCCTGTAAATTGGTGAACTGGCTAACGGGAATAACACCTTCTGATTTCAAGCCCGCAGATACGATAACGTATCCATCAGCAATATCGGCAATGACACCAAGCACAACGTTGCCGGCACTCATATCGGTTTGACTCAGACTTTCTTCGAATAATTCAGCAAAACTTTCAGACATAATAATTTTTGATTGTGTGTTTATTTACCCGTGGAACATCAATAACTAATGGTCAATGATTAATGGCAAATGGAAACACGGTTAAGTTAATGATATGGTCAGTCAGGTGACAGACCCCTTTATATAATTAGTAATTACTATTTAAACTCGTTGATCTACCCAATTCATGACTTCTTTCGTCACCTGTTCGATATTGAGCGTGGTTGTATCAATAATGATTGCATCAGAAGCGGGCTTCAGCGGTGCTGCTTTCCGATTCATATCGCGCTCATCACGCAGACGCAACTCTTCAACGAGGGCGCAAAGATTAACATCTATTCCTTTGGCTTTCAACTGCTTATAACGTCTTTGCGCTCTTTCTTCGGGACTGGCTGTGAGATAGATTTTTAATACTGAATTAGGGAAAACAACAGTACCCATATCACGGCCATCGGCTATCAGCCCCGGTGCCTGTAAAAACGCTCTTTGACGCGCCAGTAAAGCTTCTCGAACCGCTGGAATGACAGCAATTTGTGATGCTTTTTCACCCATTTTTTCATTGCGAATTAGCTGCGTGATATCTTCGCCATCCAGTAGTATCACTAATTCATTATCTTTCTGTTGATATGTAATAGATAAATTATCCGCGATATCAACAATTTGCCTTTCATCATTATCCGAGATGTCATGATCTGGGAAATCTCGTGAAAACTGTAAGGCGGTAATTCGGTATAACGACCCGCTATCAAGTATATGCCAGCCAAGATGCTCAGCAATGGCGAGGCAAATCGTGCCTTTACCGACACCACTGGGGCCATCGAGGCAGATAACGGGAGCTGCTGTAGTCATAAAATTGTAGTCATAGAACACAATAATGGTTAATGAAAACAGGCGTTAATTGGTTTTTGGTATTGGTAGGGGCGAATCTTGTGTTCGCCCTATTTTTTGGGCGGTTGATGCCTGGGCGAACACAAGATTCGCCCCTACCATTAACAATTATCAATAACATGAACAGACAGACCACAAGACGCGGCTAACTCGGCAAAACCAGGAAAGGAGGTGTTCACATTGTCACATTCCTCTATATGTATGTCACCACTGGCTCGCAAGCCGGCCATGGCAAATGCCATCGCAATACGGTGGTCATCGTGACTATGCACGGTTCCTGCACCTATCTCACCACCGTGAATAATCATGCCATCCTCTGTCGCCTGTGCTTTAACGCCTAATGCCAGTAAACCATCTACCATCACCTGGATACGATCACTTTCCTTTACCCTCAACTCTTCTGCACCGGTGACAATGGTTTGACCCTCAGCACAAGCAGCGGCAATAAACAGCGCAGGAAACTCATCAATGGCGAGCGGCACCAGTGATTTTGGAATATTAATTCCTTTTAAGTCAGCACTCTGTATACGGATATCAGCCACCGGCTCACCGCCAACGTCTTTTTCATTAGACAGGGTGATGTTGGCGCCCATACGTTTCAAAATTTCAATGACCCCAGTGCGTGTCGGATTGATGCCGACATGCAACAGCGTGATATCCGAATCGGCAGCGATACTCGCGCCAACCATAAAAAATGCCGCTGACGAAATATCAGCCGGCACATCGATGTCCGTAGCCATTAATTTCGCCGGACCATTTATGCAGGCTGTTGAACCTGTACCCATACCGCTAATATCGCCGGTAACATCAACTTCACAGCCAAATGCTTTCAACATACGCTCGGTGTGGTCACGCGTGACTGCCGGTTCGGTGACACAAGTTTTACCCTGGGCATACATGCCGGCGAGTAAACAACACGATTTAACCTGCGCACTTGCCATTGGCATTTGATAGTGAAAGCCTTTTAATTGTTGATTGCCGCTAATCTTTAAAGGTGGCTTGCCACCTTCTGCAGTATCAACCTTTGCGCCCATTTCAGCTAATGGATCAGTAACACGTTTCATTGGCCGTTTTGATAAAGACACATCTCCTTTTAGTTCAACATCAAACTGCTGGCCGGCAAGCAAACCCGCAAGCAAACGCATGGATGTTCCTGCATTACCCAGATCAAGTGCCTGCACAGGCGGTTTTAAGCCAAACATACCGACGCCTTCGATTTTTATCTTGCCATCACTCTGTCTCTCGATATTCACCCCCATCGCCTGAAATGCACGCAGCGTGTTCAAGCTATCCTCACCTTCAAGAAAGCCGCTGATATGGCTAGTGCCTTCTGCAAGTGAACCAAACATGATTGAACGGTGAGAGATTGATTTATCACCGGGCACACGAATTGTACCCTGTAACTTCGCCTGGTTAAGGCCGCCTTGTATGATGAATTTCATGTTTTGTTAATTACGAATTACGAATTACTAATTACTAATTGAAAAGTAATGTTGCCCGGTTCGTTATGTTGCCTCGTTTTGTTTATGATTTGTAACTACTCAGTGTATTTCAATTTACGTTGTTTTTAAAAAAACTTCACCACGAAGAGCACGAAGTACACGAAGAAAATCATAGCTAATGATAAAACCTAAATCCTGCAAGTGCTTGCAGGATTTAGGTAAAACACTATTAAAAATGATCCACGGGTATATTTTATCTAATATGCTTTAAAACTTCGTGATCTTCGTGTGCTTCGTGGTGAATACGTTCTGTTTTTTTGATGAGGCTGAGTTACTATGGTTTTTTAATTCGTAATTCGTAATTAACTTATCCCGAGTTTGTTTGGCGTGGCTAAAAACTTCCATCAGCTTTTCTCCGTCACCCGCTTCAAGTGCATTATATAACATATCCAGCTCGTCCTTATAACGTTTCATCATGTCAAGAATGGGCTGCTGATTATTCAGGCAGATATCACGCCACATGGTGGGGTCACTGGAAGCAATGCGTGTTACATCACGAAAACCGCCTGCTGCAAAACGAAAAACATCTTCTATGTCATCCATATTTTCAAGGCAATGCACTAAACCAAATGCCAGAAGATGAGGCAGGTGACTGGTCGCTGCCAAAACTTTATCGTGGTGCGCGGCATCCATAGTTTCAACCAGTGCACCCGTTTTAGTCCAAAGTTCTGTTATCAGTTTTATGGCATCAACATCGGTATTATCTGTTGGCGTAAGGATAACGCGGCGGTTTTTATACAAGTCCGCAAAGGCCGCATCCGGCCCACTATTTTCTGTGCCGGCAATGGGATGTCCAGCAACAAAGCGGCTTGCACTTTTTGAACATTTACTTTTTAAAAACGTATCTGCAAAGATTTTGTCTGCTAATTGCTGCACCTGTTGTTTAGAACTGCCGGCATCGGTAATAATGGCATGCTGATTATTTGACTGCTTCAAACCCGTAGCAATTTTTTCAAAAACCGTTTCCATGGCACCTAAAGGCACAGAAACAAAAATAACATCTGCATCCTTTACAGCGTTTGTTATGTCTATTTCATAAGCATCTATAATATTTAATTGCTGTGCTTTTTGTAATGTTGCCTGACTGCGACCTGCACCAACAATTTTTTTGCAGGCACCCGCCTGTTTTAAGGCGAGGCAAAATGAACCACCGATCAGGCCAGTACCAATTACGCAAAGATTTTTTATTGCCAATTTGTTTGCTGCTAAGGGCACGTTAGCGCAAGCACTGCTTTAAGGTTTCAACAAAACGCTCGTTTTGTTGCTGTGTGCCAATGGTTATGCGTAAATATTCAGGCATAGCATAATTGGCTACTGGTCGAACGATCACTCCCTGCTCTAACATTTTTTGATACAAAGTCAGCCCATCACACTTAACATTGACTGCAATAAAATTACCCATGGTTGGCAAATAGTCCAACTGCATGCCTGTAAATGCTTTTTGCAAATAAGCTTTTCCTGCATTGTTCATTGCCACGCTTTTGCTAACATGTTCTTCATCATCAAGTGATGCAAAGGCTGCCGCTTGTGCAAGCGTATTGGTATTAAACGGCTGCCTGACACGATTCAAAATATCTGCTATCTCAGGATTTGACATGGCATAACCAATTCTTAAACCGGCCAATGCGTACACTTTTGAAAATGTTTGCGTCACCACCAGATTAGGAAATTTTTCTAACCACAAGTTTATTGGCGGCTTTAAGGCATCATCCATGTATTCGGTATAAGCCAAATCAAGCACAATGATAACGTTCAAAGCGATCTGACTAAACAGATCTTCAAGTGTTGCAGGGTCTAACCAGGTGCCTGTCGGGTTATTCGGATTGGCGATAAAAATGATGCGTGTTTTTTCATCGATCTGTGACAACAACGCATCAGGGTCATGACCTAAAGGCATGCTCTCATGGCTTTCGGAAAAAGCTTTTGCAACATTCGCTTTTGCCCCGACTGCCTGCACAATAATGGGATACACGGCAAAAGAATATTGTGAGAATACGGCGGAATGTTGTGCTGATAAAAAGGCACGGGTAACCAGTTCCAGAATATCGCTAGAGCCATTACCCAGTGTTATGTTTGAACCATCAAGCTGATGTTTTTCTGCCAGTTTATTACTTAAAGCAAAACCACTGCCATCAGGATAGTAATTAATGTTTGATGCAGCCTTTGCTATTGCATTCAATGCTAAAGGACTAGCACCCAATGGGTTTTCGTTTGATGCCAGTTTGATAGAATTGTTTATACCTAACTCACGTTCGAGTTCTTCAACTGGTTTTCCTGGTTGATAGGGGGTCAGTTGTTGTACGCCCTTTGTCGCAAGTTCAAGAAAAGATTGTTTCATATTTCTTATTAGTATTTACAGTTTTTCGTATGCATTCCCACGCAGAGCGTGGGAATTTCCACCCTACAGCCAACTGTCATCTCGAGCAAAGGGAGAGATCTTTTCCATCCTTTGGTTCGTAACCGGCACATCCGTGTGCCACTGCTACCACGGTGAATCAAGATCTCTCCCTTTGCTCGAGATGACAGTTGTATTGAATGTTATCCATATTTTATAAAGATCTTGCCTATAAAACCGCTTTTGGGTATGAACCCAATATTTTCACCATAGCCGATGATTCTTCAATTTCAGCAATCGCCTCGGCTATTTGTTCATCGTGCTGATGGCCATCAATATCAATAAAAAACACATATTCCCAGACACCACTACGTGATGGCCTCGACTCAATGTTACTCATGCTGATATTACGTTTTGCCAGTGGTTTTAATAAATCGTACAGTGAACCCGGGCGGTTATGTGCAAACACCAGTAAGCTGGTTCGGTCAGCGCCACTGGCTGGCGCCTGGTATTGACCGATAATAACGAAACGAGTGGTATTGTGCGGCTCATCTTCAATATCAGGATTTAATACCGCAATGTCATATATCTCAGCAGCCATCATACCGGCAATGGCTGCCGAATTTTTATGATCACGGGCAATAATTACCGCTTCCGCATTACTGTTTACTGCGATACGTTCTGCACCAGGCAAGTTTTTATCCAGCCACAAACGACATTGTGCGATGGATTGCTGGTGCGCATAAACACGTTTAACGGAAGATAAATCTGTTTCGTTAGTTAACAAATTATGACGAATACGCAGTGCCACTTCGCCGCTAATAGACAGGCTGGAATTCATCAACAGATCTAAAGTGTGATTTACTACACCTTCTGTTGAATTTTCTACCGGCACCACGCCAAAATTGGCGCCTTCTGCTTCTACTAGTCGAAACACTTCTTCGATACTGCTAACCGAATGCGGCTCGATCAAATTACCGAAATGTTTGCAGGCAGCGCCATGGGTATAGGTACCTTCGGGGCCTAAAAACGCCACGCTTAATGGTTTTTCAAGTGCCAGACAGGCCGCCATGATTTCACGAAAGATACCGGCAATACTTTCATTCGCCAACGGGCCGGTATTACGCTCCATAACCGCACGTAATACCTGCGCTTCGCGTTCTGGGCGGTAGAAATGGCCGATTTCACCCTGCTGCCGATTCTGCTGTAATTTGACCTTCGCCACTTGCGCAGCACAGGATGCACGCTCAGAAACCAGTTGCTGTATCGACTTGTCTATTTCGTCGATACGTTTTCTTATTTCGGCTAGTGGGTCTGCGTCTTCGTTGGTCATCTTTTTTAAGTTATATATGTGTGTGTTACAAATTGTAAGTTGTAAGTTACCTAGTTTGTGCCTTTAACTTAAAACTTTTAACTTATAACTTAAAACCGGTCTCTAAATCTTACGTGCTTTTAACACACCGTCTATAGCAACAAACTTTTCGATTAAATCTTCACCGACTTCACTCTCGATATCCATTAAGGTATAAGCCAGATCATTTCTTGATTCATTACGCATATGAAAAATGTTATAACCTGCGTCACCCACTGTTGTTGATATTTTTGCAATCATATCAGGCATGTTTTTGTGAGTTAGTGCTACTCGTGATTGCCCTCCACGAGGTAAGCTTACCTCTGGAAAATTAACCGAGTTTTTAATATTACCGTTTTGTAGAAAATCTTTTATCTGATCAGCCACCATCATGGCACAATTTTCTTCGGCCTCGAAGGTTGATGCGCCAAGATGCGGCAAGGTAATAACACGCTCATTACGTTTTAATTTTTCTGCTGGAAAATCACAGATATAAGCTTTTAATTTTCCCATTTCAAGTGCTGCAAGCGCCGCATCATCATTTACAACACCGTGACGGGCAAAGTTCAAGATCACGGCATCATCTTTCATGTTTGCGATATTCTCTGCATTTAATAAATCCAGTGTGGCATCAATTAAAGGCACATGAAAGGTGACGAAATCAGCCTGTTTAAGCAACTCATCCAGGCTTGCCATTTCTTCTACAACTGAAGACATTCGCCATGCGCTTTTGACCGTTATGGTCGGATCAAAGCCAATTACCCGCATACCCAAAGCCACCGCAACATTGGCAATTTCAACACCAATAGCACCCAAACCAACCACACCTAAAGTGCGACCGGGCAATTCATAACCAACATATTTCTTTTTACCTGCTTCAACGGCTTTGTTTTGCTCCACATCAGTGCCTTCAACATTTGCCGCATATTGCCATGCCTGACAGATGTTTCTACATGCTAATAACATGCCTGCAATAACCAGTTCTTTCACTGCATTCGCATTTGCGCCGGGGGCATTGAACACCACAATACCCTGTTCACCCAGTTGTTCTACTGGCACATTATTTGTACCAGCACCGGCACGCCCGACCACTTTCAAGTTTGAGGGGATGACCATATCGTGCAAATTTTGTGAACGCAAAATAATTGCATCCGGGTTGTTTATATCAGGGTTAACGGTAAAGTTTTCAGCCGGCAGTCGGTTTAGTCCCTTATCGGAGATGTTGTTGATGGTTTTGATGTTAAACATGGATTGTATCCGGTTGTATATTTGTTACAACTTTTTATGTGTTTTATGCGAGTTGTTCTGGCTTCATTGACGAGTTATAAATTTTAAGTTGTAAGTTTAAAGCTGATTGGTCTTTGCTTTTAACTTATAACTTACAACTTACGACTTAAAACTTACGACTTATAACTGCGATCAAGCCTGTGTGCGTTCAAATTCCTGCATAAAGGAAATCAAAGCATCAACGCCCGCTTCAGGCATGGCGTTATAAATACTGGCACGCATACCACCGACTGATCGATGCCCTTTTAAGGTGACCAAACCATTAGCGGCAGCCTGTTCAAGAAAGGCGGTATCAAGATCGGCATTTGCCAATATAAAGGGTATATTCATCCACGAACGACAATTGACATCAACCGGGTTGCTATAAAATGCAGAATCGTCAATTGCCTGATAAAGTTTTTCAGCTTTTCGCTTGTTAATCGCTTCAATGGCAGTCAACCCACCCTGCTTTAAGCCCCGGGCAAAAACCAGCCCGGCAAAATACCAACTGTAAGTCGGTGGCGTGTTGTACATGGAGTCATTATCGACGAAGGTTTTATAATCAAACATGACCGGCATGTTTGCATCGGCATGGCCAATCAAATCATCACGTACAATGACAATGGTTAAACCTGCTGGACCAATATTTTTCTGTGCACCCGCATAAATAATGCCAAATTTTGAAACATCAATCTGACGAGAAAGGATGGTTGATGACATATCAGCCACCAGTGGCACATCACCGGTATTCGGAATATAGGGAAACTCCACACCCACAATGGTTTCATTGGGCGTGTAATGAACATAGGCGGCATCGGCATTAAAGTTCAGGCTACTCTCATCCGGCACAGTGGTAAATTTACTGTCCGTGGTATCGACGATCAGGCTCACATCACAATATCGTTTGGCTTCAGCAACGGCTTTTTTAGACCATTGACCCGTCAACATATAATCCGCAGATTTCTTACCAGATTTTTTGATATTTAATAAGTTGATCGGCACCATGGCAAACTGACTGCTGGCACCGCCCTGCAAAAACAGCACTTTGTAATTATCAGGAATCGCCATCAACTGACGCAAATCAGCTTCTGCTTTAGCCGCGATGGACATATAGACTTTACCACGGTGGCTCATTTCCATTACCGACATGCCTGAACCATTCCAGTCCAGCATTTCTGCCTGTGCCTGCTCTAATACTTCTGTTGGTAGCGTGGCTGGGCCAGCGCTGAAATTATATACTCTAGACATAATGAATTTAGTTGGGGAATTATCCCGGCTTTTAGTTATAAATTAAGTTAAGTAAATACAATAAACTATTGATTTATATATATTTTTTAGCATCCTGACACATCCCCATTATCAGCACTTGCTTCACTTCCTCGTTCCCACGCTCAGCAAAGGAATGCGAACCGCGCTAAACGGATACACCGCCGTTGTTGAACATTCCGTATGCATTCCCACGCAGAGCGTAGGAACGAGAGGTTTACTCTTCAGAGGTTTCCTGTTGATCATCACTACCAGCATTCTGGTTATCAGATTCATCATCCGCAAGCACTTTTATCTGTTCGATTTCGACCAGTTTTTCACCTTTAGTCAAACGAATCAGGCGCACACCCTGGGTGTTACGACTCATTTCACCAACCTCGGCAACAGCAATACGCACCAGTGTGCCATTATCGGTAATCATCATGATTTCATCATCACTCTGCACCTGCACAGCACCTACTATCTTACCGTTGCGCTCACTGGTTTTAATGGAAATCACACCGCTACCACCACGACCTTTTAATGGATAACCATCAACATTGGTGCGTTTACCATAACCATTTTCAGTTGCAGTCAGAATAGAACCACCTGCTTCAACTTTAATCATGGCAATGACTTCCTGGGTATCGCTAATGCGAATACCACGCACACCACCCGCCGTTCTGCCCATGGAACGTACATCACTTTCTGAGAACCGAACCGACTTACCTGAATCAGCCAGTAGCATGATATGATCACTGCCATCGGTAATGACCACATCAACCAGCTTGTCATTGTCGCGGAATTCAATCGCTTTAATGCCGGATGCACGTGGTCGGGAGAAGTTTGACAGAGCGGTTTTCTTCACCGTACCCGAACTGGTTGCCATAAACACAAAACGATTGTCATCGTATTCACGAATCGGCATGACGGCATTAATACGTTCACCCTCTTCCAGAGGCAACAAGTTAATAATCGGTTTGCCACGAGAACCACGCCCGGCCATTGGCAACTGGTACACTTTTAACCAGTACACTTTACCGCGACTGGAGAAACACAGCAG
>CAZALW010000019.1:3829-19915 GCA_964485705.1 uncultured Thiotrichaceae bacterium | reverse complement strand
CTTGACCGTTCTATTTTAGTATCAGCTTCAAGTTTTACCAAGTTCGGGGATGACATGGCTTCGACGTGGGTAGCAAAACCTGAGGTGCATGCAGAGGTGCAAAGTTCCTCTTAAAACCGTTTGCAAAACTTATAGTTGCCAACGACGACAACTACGCTTTAGCAGCTTAAACTACTGCTCATAGCCCTCGGCCTAATGTGCGCTTACACGCTTAGATAACCGGGGTCGACTCATGTAAGATCGCGATGAAGCATTTCTGGTGTGGATTCGTTAAAACTTATCCAGAATCGCTCTGTATTCTCCCTGTTCGTCGGGTAATACAAAGTTAAACTAATAGACGAAATAAGCATGTAGAGCCGATGGCGGAGTGCTTGCGGACGCGGGTTCAATTCCCGCCATCTCCACCAACAACAGGTCTTAACAAGGCCGATAAAGTCGTAAAAGTCGCATTCCAGCAGTGGTTTGCGGCTTTTTTTATGCTTATTTGATTCATTAAGGTATTGTAACAACCGCCATTTAATGTAACACTGAATGTAACAACACAGCAAAACCAGAAAAGGAGTTGTTACAATGGCGAATACAACAAGACCTTTAACCAATACCGAAGTTAAACAGGCTAAACCCAGAGACAAGGAATACAACCTTGCTGATGGCGCCGGTCTTGCTTTAAGAATAAAGCCCAATGGCTCTAAATATTGGATATTCAACTACTCGCGCCCACACACCAGGAAAAGAGCCAACATCAGTTTTGGCGCGTATCCCGATATGTCACTAGCCAACGCCAGAAAACAACGTGATACAGCTCGTGAATTGTTAACCCAGGACACTGATCCAAAAGAACACAGAGATGAACAAAAACTCAAACAGAAACAGGCTCACGAAAACACCCTTAAATACACAACAACTGAATGGCTAAAAGTTAAACGAACAACGGTATCTGACGATCATGCTGACGATATTTTGAACTCATTCAAACTCCATATCTTCCCGTCGCTGGGTCGGCTACCACTACATAAAATAACAGCACCTAAGGCCATAGAAACATTTAAGCCTATCGAAGCAAAGGGTAGCCTGGAAACGGTAAAACGACTCTGCCAGCGACTAAATGAGGTGATGATTTGGGCGGTGAATACCGGCTTAATCACTTCTAATCCATTGGCTGGTATTGGCAAAGCATTTCAAACACCACAAAAAAAACACTTACCTACCATTAAACCCAAACAGCTTGCTGACTTGATGAAATCACTTACCACAGCCAGCATAAAGCTCACCACCCGTTGTTTAATTGAATGGCAACTTCATACCATGGTCAGACCGGGCGAAGCAGCGGGAACACGCTGGGATGAAATAGATTTTGAAAATGCCCAGTGGGTTCTTCCCGTAAACAGAACAAAAACAAAAAAAAGAACGCATATAATTCCTTTAACTCCACAGGCACTCGCCTTGATTGAAGTAATGCGACCAATCAGTGGCAACCGTGATCATCTATTTCCTGGCGACAGAAAGCCAAAACAACACACTAACGAGCAAACAGCCAATACCGCACTAAAACGGATGGGATATGCCAATGTATTAGTGGCGCATGGACTGCGCTCATTAGCCAGCACCACTTTAAATGAACAAGGTTTCGATTACGACGTAATTGAATCTGCCCTTTCTCACCTGGAAAAAAATGAAGTACGACGTGCTTATAACCATGCTGAATACATAGAACGTCGGCGTGTAATGATGCACTGGTGGTCTAAACACATAGAATCTGCCGCTACTGGCAATATGAGTCTGAGCGATACCAACAGGCCACTGCGGTTAGTAAACGGCTAAAGCGTCAAAATAGACGTTTATCCTTTGAGATTTAGGCAGGTAATACTAAATGATTACCTTGCAGCATTCGCCCGTCGAATGACTCGAAGCTGTCTATCTGTCGCCTTTTTCATTACGTCAGAATATACACGCTTTTTTTCTCTTGAAGAGGCATTACGTATGAAATCCGAAAATGGCGTAGATTTGACTGTTTTTGGCTTTGAAAATAGTGACATAACTTAAACTTAGGGCAAACCAAGCAACTTTGCAAGGTCGGCGGGAGTATATTTTTCCGGAACGTGATTGTCAATCTGATCAATACCCGCTTTGTATAGCTTGTGACTGTTATCGGTATTTTTGAGTAACAAGTCAATCCTGACATCTGATCCGAAGGTAGCTTTCAGCCGATTAACCACATTACGTGCAGCAAAGTATTGCTCAATAAAGTGCTCTGGCCTTATACGCCGCCCTTCTACAGCCTCACGACTCTTTACGAATTCCCATGCTAGCATTGGCTCCTGATACACGTATAAAATCTGCACCACCCTGTTTTTCTTCAATGAACGAGAAATATTCTGTTCAGCTTTATCGTAGTGGCTAAGCGTACCATCCAGCAAAAAACTCTGTCTCTGCTTCAACGCCAAATCATGAATTTTCTCTACCAGAAAAGACACTGCACCCTGAAACAACCATGAATTATCACCAGTATAATTAGGAAATTCATGACGTAACTCATCAGGGTCAATACGCAATATCTCTACACCGTGCGCTTCAACAGTAGCCAATAATTCAATAGAAGCCTCGGTCTTACCCGCACCGGGTGAACCTGCCATAAATACCGAGACCGGTTCATCCTCAGATAAAAAACGTGAAGTATCAGTTAGTCTTTTAGCAATTTCTTTTTTATTTTTACGGGAAAAATCTAATGCTGCATCCTGTATCGCTTTTTCAGATGGTGTTAATTCCACTATATTTCTCAATTATTACCCCAGGTCACCCAGAATAGATCGTGCTGTCTGCCGTAATAACTGATAGGCATTTCGTTGCACAAAACCCAGCAAGTCTTCTTCATTTAGATTTACATAACGATCTGCCGCATGCTTAATCACATAATCTGTATAGCGGCGACTTAACTTGTCCTTGAGAATCTGCTCATAAACCACATCAGGGTCAGCATCCAGATTACTGCGAACATCCATGATAAGTTCATCATCCTTACTAACTTCATGTAGATAATGCTCAACCGTATCGGCATCTTCGGGTGAAATAGCCTGCCGGAATTTTTCATTTATGGCAGCAACTATTTCTTCCACTGTGGCCAACGGCGGCAAGGCAAGTGGATTAGCTGTACCACCACCCGTCTTCTCACGCTCCTCTGGCTGCTTCGGTGTGATTTCACGCACCCGATGTTTAATCAGATGCACATGTTCCATCTCCTTCTGTAACTGATCATAAGTGAGATGTGTATCCAGTGCGCTATGCAAATATTTTGCGAACACATAAAATGCGGTCAGTTCACCTTCCCCCATGGTAAACAACGACCGAATATAGTGGAACAGGCTAATGTATTTACCCAGCAGAGCCCTGAAATCACGCCTAGTTTCCTTATCTTTGCATTTCTTCTCAAAGCGTTTTTTTAATTCAGCCAGCAAACCAGCAAAAGGTGCGGCATCAGACGGGTTGTTACTATCATATAAGAGGTTACATTGCTTAATGTCTGCCAGTGTAAACACATCACGTTTCAGCAATTCCTGATAAATCAGTGACAGTGCATTAGGGTCAACTTCTTTATGTGTTTCGACATCATCCTGAAATTGCTTGAACGCACGAATAATCTTGTCATAGGAATTACTAAAATCAACCACCAATGTATCATTCTTGCCTGGATGTTTGCGATTCAAACGGCTCAGAGTCTGCACCGCATTCACTCCGTTCACCGATTTATCCAGAAACATGGTATGTAACAACGGCTGGTCAAAACCGGTCTGAAATTTATTGGCAACAATCAGAAAACGGATACAATCATCGCGCTCATACGCCTGTTCAATACTGATTTCCCTGCCCGAAATATTAGCCCTGTTCATACCATCTTCGGTGTAACGTTCACCCAGGTAATCAATGCTACCGGAGAATGCCACCAGTGTTTTATGTGGCAGACGTTTACGTACCAGTGCCGCATCAAAAAACTGTTTGTATTTCACTGCTGCTAATCGGCTGGGCGCGACCACCATGGCTTTGGCACGACCATCAATTTTATTAACCGACTGCTGTTCAAAAATGGACAGCATAATGTCCACTTTTTCACGAATAACCTCATCATCCTCCTGCGCTTTCTGTTTTAACGCCCGGTAAATCTGTAAAAGTGGATATTCACTGGCATCGTCATATTTGTAATTGAGTTCGTACAGGGTTTCGTAAGTAATCAGGTTTTTCACTACATCAAGAATGTAGCCTTCCTGAATCGCCTCATCCATGCTGTAGGTATCGAATGCTCCACGCCCACCCTGACGTTCAGTACCAAACTTTTGCAATGCTACCTCATTGGGTGTTGCCGTTAATGCGATAAAAGCGGCATTGGGGAAGGTTTTACGTTCGATGTCTTCTATCAGTTGTTTCGAGGCGAAGAACGATTCCGTCATCGCGTCGTGCAGGCGGTCACTGTGTGAGCGATGGCCTTCGTCGATAATGAAACAGATACGTTTACTGTCCTGCTCATCCATGTCTTTCAGGTAACTGAACTTGTGCAGCGTTGAAACCACCACCTTGGTGTTATTGTTCAATGCTTGCCGCAGTTCAGCGGTTGATTCCGCATAAGCTACCACACCAGTCTGAGCAATGGCCTTTTTAAAGTCAGCAGAAATCTGCCCGTCCAGATTTACCCTGTCTGTCACCACCACAATACTATCAAACAGTTTTTCATCGTTAACAAACAGATTACGCAAGTTCTGCACCAGCCAGACTATAGTATTACTCTTACCGGAACCGGCTGAATGCTGAATCAGATAGCGCCTGTCGAGCTGTCCCATTTGCTTATAATGACGCTGCAAATCATCAAACAACTTAACCACCGCGCGGCGTTGATGAAAACGCGGAAATATCCACGACTCACCTTCGCTATACAAATAGGTTTCGATAATATTGAGCAATGAATCCGGCAACAAAACATCGTGATAAAGATAATGCACCGGGTATTCTTTTTTGTTGCCTGATCGCATTTTTTCAGGCTCAGGATTAATTAACGCCTGATTAAAATCACGAAAGTCATCAATCGTTCGCAAACGAAAAGCCGTTGCCACTTTTACCCGTTCGTTATCACAGGCGATATGTAAAAAAGGTTGCTTAAAAATCGACTCATCCAGATCACGCTCAAGATACTGTTTCACCGCATCATCCACAAACTGACCCGTGAGCTGGTTTTTTAACTCGATAGTGACAATGGCAAAACCATTGACAAACAACACTATATCAATTGATTCCTGCCCAGGAAGGTAATACTGGCGCACATAACTGAATCTATTATTTTGGTAGCGTGTTTTTTCTTTTTCTCCACCGAATGTGTTTTGTGGTTTGAAATAAAGCAGACGTAAATGCTGAGTATAAACTGGCAAACCATGACGCAGAATTTCAAACGGTTTTTTTGTTTTTAATGCATCCGCATAGGCTTTGATAATTGCCGCCTTCCAGCCCTGCCCCAGCTCAGTTTTTAAAACCTGCATTTCGTCTGGCTGCGTGTCATCAAGAAAGATTTCCAGTTCTGCGAAATTCAGGCACAAGTGTTTATCGGTAACAGCGTTCGATTTTCGCTTCTTATATTTAGCCACTTCCAGCTGGTGACAAAAATGATTCTCGAAAATCTTTTCAGTGAGTGCTGGCATTAGTCCGTAACCTTTATTTTTCCGGTGACTGCATTGTGGATGGTGATTTTTCTGAGTTCTTCTAGTTTTTTGATTTGTTGTTCTAAATTATTAACCAGCTGATTAAATCTGATTGCCTCTTTATTAATAAAAACATGAATATCTTCTTGTTCAGAAACAGGTGGCAATGGCAAAGGTATGTCACCAAGTATTTCAGTATTTAGATTATCCATTGTAGAACCAACAGACCTGAGTTCAAGCCATTCTCTAACGCCCTGTGATGATAAAACAAAACTGTGGTAAGGGGGAAACGATCTATGTGTATTTGGCCTGAACAACAGACTGCCCGTACCACATAACCAACCGGATTCTTTTTTAGTCACTAATGCACACCGCCCCATTTCACCACGACGCGCAAAGATAATGTCGTCTGCTTCCAACATATGGCGTGATAGTTTTGCCTTAGTTACTTCATCTACAGCCACATCAACATCAGGAATTATTTTTCCCTTTTTCAAATGAGACGGATTAATTACTGGAATACCATCCTTAACATATTCCTCTGAGTGTAGCTGACTGCCAAAAGGTCCAGTTTGTAGTAACAAGGATAAATCTTTTATTCTTCTTACTTTCCAATGCACAGGTATTTGCCCAAGCCAAACAACACCCGAATCTTTCATCGTCACATCAGGATCAAGCCCCTGAGTAACCGCACATGAAATGGTAATCTGTCGCAGTTCGTTGAGCTTTTTTATTTGCTGGCGTTTATTGGTGATGAGTTGGTCGATTTTGGCAGTTTCTTTGTCCAGATACCGATAGATATTTAACTGTTCATCGCTAGTCGGCACTAAGAGGGGAAAAGTGGCAAGATCTTCTCCCGAAATTGCATCGAATGTAGTACCAGTAGAAAGAGAGTGCAGATATTTTTTTGTGGACTGAAGGAAATAATATGCGTATTTGTGGCTGATATAATTTGAACGTATTGCAGCTAATCCGCGACCAATGCAGGATTTTTCCTGACAAAAATTAAGTTCACCTACAGGGGCTCTAACAGATATTAATATATCATTCTCTTCAGCTATTTTTACGGGATCATCACACCAAACACGTACTTTTGGGTGCAATCGACCGAAATCAGCGTTACCTTGAAAAAAAGGAATGCCTTTACCAGTAAGATTATATGACTCAGAATCTGGCGACTGCCCCAAAATAAGCGTGACACAATCTTTGAGCCGCTTCTCTTTCCAATGTAAAGGAATGCGCCCCCATCCATCACGCCTCGATTGCTTATAGCTGTCATACTGCTTCATACCACATCCATACTCAATTCTTTCAACAACTCAACATTCAATTTTTCCAACTCAGCAAACTCCGCCAATACCACCTCAGCACTCCGCAATGGCTGATACTGATAAAAATGCTGGGTAAACGGAATTTCATAACCTTTTTTGCTTTCACTAATCGTCCACGGTTTTTCAACTTCAGCCTTCAAAAAAGTTCCCACATCCTGCTTCCACGGTATGATTTCGGTGTCTTTAACAATCAGCGGTACTTCAATGTCTGCACTCAGGCTCAAGCGGTTATTGTTCACCTGTTTTTTAATGGTAATGCTGGTTTGTGGTGTTTTGTTTTGTTCGACAAATGCTGAAGCAAGCATTAATTTAAAAGTGAACTCAGTTTTATCCGTTGCCGATTTATCAATCAATGTTTCCAGTTTTTTCTTATCAGCTGATTTATTAAGTTGAATAATGTTTTTTAATTTAGTCGCATTAAGTTTGACGGTTTTTGTTATATAAACTGGCTCGCCATTTTCATCGCGTTCTTCCAGGTCTAAAAAGACTTTGTGATAGGCAAAATCATCGTTATCAAAAATTTTACTGTGCTTACCCTGTTTAAAGTCCTTATGCAAATCGATTAGTTGAGTAATTTGCTCCTCTGCAATGGTGTTGCGTTTTTTACCCAGGCTTTTGCCCATTTTTTCGCAGTAACTAACGCCATTGATTAACTGTACCTTGCCTTTTCGTTTGCCGGTTTTGTTGTTACGCACCAGCCAGATGTAAGTGGCAATACCGGTGTTGTAAAACAGGTCAGTTGGCAGTGCTATTATGGTTTCCAGCCAGTCATTTTCAATAACCCATCGGCGAATTTCACTTTCACCGGAACCGGCATCACCGGTAAACAAAGGTGAACCATTAAGCACAATGGCAATCGCCGAACCGCCCATGTCTTTGGGTTTCATTTTAGCGATCATGTGTTGCAGAAACAGCAACTGTCCGTCAGATGAGCGCGGATAACCAGCTTCAAACCGCCCATTACTTTTACTCTTTACTTTTGCCTGTATGGTTTTCCATGATTTACCGTAGGGCGGATTACAGATCATGTAGTCAAACTGATCGTTTGGGAAACCATCATCGGTAAGGGTGTCATTCTGTACGATGGTGGCCTGCTCACCCTTGAGCACCATATCCGCTTCACAGATCGCCCAGGTTTTGTCGTTAACTTCCTGACCGTTGAGACGCACATTGGCTTTGTGATTAATCGACTCGATATACTCATGTATGGTGGTGAGCATACCGCCGGTACCGCAGGCGGGGTCGTAAAGCCGAATCAGCTCACCATCGCGCACACCTTTTTCATCAATATCCAGTAACTGCACCATCAGTTGTATGACTTCACGCGGGGTATAGTGCTCGCCTGCTTCGGCGTTGTTCTGCTCTGAGAAACGCCTTACCAGTTCCTCGAAGATATAGCCCATTTTGATGTTGCTGACATTTTTCGGGCTTAAATCAATTTCGGCATAGGTTTTAAGCAACGGATAGAGAATATTTTTTGTGTACAGTTTATTGATGTCATCACGAATACCCGAAGCATCAATAATATTGGTGATGTTTTCTGTGTAGCCATTAAGATACGTTATGAAATTGTCTTTTAGTGAGGTTTCGCTATCCTCAGTGAGTTTTTTTAACGTCCACTTTGTTTTGTTGTTGAAACCACAGGCATCCAGCACTTTCTTGGTGATGGCTTGTTTCGGCAACTTTTTATAATTTCCACCCAATAACTGCTTAACTTCATCCCGGGTGCTTTGCAGTACGCATTCTATACGCCGTAAAAGCACTAACGGGTAGATAATGTCGGGATACTCGGTGCGGGTAAAAACATCACGCAGGATGTCATCTGCGGTATTCCAGATTAAATCGGCTTCAGCTTTAATGGTAATGACATTGTTATTGTTATTTTTGTTGTCTAAGCGTGGTTTCATTGTCTCTTAATCTTGTTATCCATGATGGTAAAAACATATTGAGACTGCATCTTACCTTAATTTGTTATCAATTCAGTAATGTACTGTAAAGCTCTAAATAATCCAGGAGTTAAATGATTTTATGGGTAAGATACCGTAAACACTAATATTATTAACCAATAATTTATCATGCCTGAACTCGCCATAGATAATCGCCCTATATTACCTGTTCGCCTGATACCTTTAGCAACAGGCTGGAAGCTTTCACCTGATGTAGTAGTGCAAATGCTTGCTAAATCCGATAAATGGTATCGTGTGTACATTCCTTCGTTTCATCTATTGCCAGATAATTCATTTCACCCCATGTTACCCAAAGAATGGGATGTATTTAATTCTGACCTCGAAATATTAAGTGCGGTACTTCATGCTGACGATAGTGTCGAAGGTGAAAGTTACAAAATCTGGCGAATGCGATCTATCGAAGCATTACCTGCCGCAACATTTGTATGGCTAGATGACCTAAAAGATGCATATCAAAACGTTAATTCTTTTAACATTCACGAAAATGACAGACCGGGTGATAAAGAAATTAATTTACAACCTTTTTTACCATCTGAATTGAATGAACTGATTTTTGAAGGATTCAGCCAAGGCAATTCAAGTTCAGCGGAAGCTTTAAACTCTGACGAACAACCTGATACTACTACACAAGAAAAACCAGGTTCGAGCTCAGAATGGAAAAAAGAAGCAAGAAAAATTGGACTCGCAATCTACAAGAAACATCCACATCTAAATCTAGAAAGAATCGCCGAATTGACACGCAAAGAGATGGTAAAAAGAGAAGTCACGGGCCGTGGTGGTCGTGTACCACAAGCCGGAACAATCAAAAAGCATGCTTTTTCAGGCTTAAAAAAATAAGGCACTCGGGCAATGCCCGAATGCCTTATTTTACCTAACGCATAATATATAATAAATTCATAAAGTTACATAAAATTAACGGACATTCAAAAAAAACTTGCGGGCATTAAACGCCCCTATCTAATAGCTGTCATGTTCAACGATGCCTAAGGAGGCGCAAACATGACTACTACGATACTACGACTACCCACTGTAAAAGAACGCACAGGTCTTTCACGTTCTACCATTTACCTAAAAGTTTCAAATGGCACTTTTCCTGCTCCCATTTCACTAGGTGAACGGGCTGTTGGCTGGATTGAAGAAGAGATTCAAACCTGGCTTGAAATCCAGATCGAACGAACACGTAATACCAAATAATGGCAATGCGGTGTTACAACCCACAGTTAGCAAAAACCCACCGTAATTATACGGTGGGTGAAGTGGCTACTTTATTTATGGCTCATAAAAATACTGTGCGTAAATGGATTAAAGATGGATTACCGACATGTGATGGCAATCGCCCTACTTTAATCCTCGGTAGTCATCTTCGGGAGTGGCTGTTTCAACAACGAAAGAAAAGTAAGCGTTCATGTCCAGCTGGATCATTTTACTGTGTCGGCTGCAAAAAGCCGCAGAAACCAGCTGATAATTATGTCGCCTATAAACCCATTACAAGTACAAGGGGCAGACTGGTTGGAATATGCCCTTCTTGTAACTGCACAATGAACCGAATCACCAATCTATCGAATTTAGAGCAGTTTAGTGATTATTTTGAGATAACAATACTGCAAGTTGATTAACACATAAGTAAGAGTTCTAAACCCTTCTTAAACAGTGACTTCAACTAGTGAGTAAATATGATGAAAAAGCACAACCCAAAGAATGAGCGTATTAAGCGTAATTACCTTCGATTTCTCAAAGAATCAAAGGGGCAAAATGAGTTATCACTTGATTCAGCAGCCATGGCACTCAGCCAGTTTGAATCATATACAAAACACCGTGATTTTAAAAAATTCCACTATGAACAAGCGATTGGTTTTAAACATGATCTAGCTAAACAAAAAGCAAAAAGGTCGGGTAAACCATTAAGCAAATCAACTTTAAATACCATATTGAGATATTTAAAAGGGTTTGTGCAATGGCTGGCTATGCAGCCTGGTTATAAATCATCTATCATTTTTACACATGCAGACTATTTCAGCCTTTCTGAAAAAGATGCACGTATCGCTAACACCAGTCACGCAAGACCACCACCTACACTTGATCAGGCGATACATGTTATTAAATCTATGCCATGCAATACCGACATTGAAAGGCGTGACCAGGCCATCATTGCATTTATATTATTAACAGGTGCGCGAGATAGTGCTGTTGCATCAATGAAAATAAAACATGTGGATATTGAAAACAGTTGTGTCTATCAGGATGCTCGTGAAGTAAATACAAAATTCAGTAAAACATTTACCACGCGCTTTTTACCTGTTGGGAATGACATTCATGAAATATTCATAGAATGGGTAAATTACCTTCAATTAGAGCTTCATTGGAACAATGAAGACCCTCTTTTTCCAAAAACAAAACTAGGCATGGATAACGAGCTAAAATTTAAAGCTATCGGGTTAGAGAGAGAAAATTGGAAAACAGCTAATTCAATACGTGGCATATTCAAAAAAGCATTTTTATTAGCTGACCTACCTTATTTTCATCCTCACAGCTTTCGTAAAACGCTCGCCAGGCTAGGACTTAAAAAATGTCGTACACCAGAAGAATTTAAAGCCTGGAGTCAAAGTCTCGGTCACAATGATGTATTAACCACACTAATGAGCTATGGAGAAATTTCTCTTGAGCAGCAGGGTGAATTAATACATAACTTATCACTTCCTGAGCCAGAGCACGATGATGATGCAATAATTAAACTGGCAGAGGCTGTTCTGAAAAGATCAAGAAATTAAAACATAATCCAGGCTTACATGCTGAAATGCACATAATTGTGTTTAAGCAGGGCGTGTCCCTTTGGGCAAAAGTAGGTAATAAAGTTCCAGCCTCGGTGAATAGGTTCTTTCTTACTGTTCAATTCGCAGGCAGGGTAACACGTCTTACATTGTTTACATTCTACCAACCCAAAACCTGCATCCAATAAAGAAGCCGCCACATCTTCAAAATTTATTTGATCGGGTACTTCCGTGTGCTGATTTAGTGTTTCATCTGTATTTTTTATCCATGAATTTAATGCCACTTTTTCACCACTTGAAAATAAAGGCAAATTCTTATCACTATAGTGTTCAAGAAAATCATCCGTTCTGAACCATATATTTGCAACCTCATCAACACTCTGATAGCGATAATAAATTGTATTTGAACAGGGTGGCGGGTTGTGAGCTAATTGATGCAGCCTCCTCATTCTTTGCCCAAAACCCTGAATTCGTAAGCTACCAAGGACTATATCAAAATCAAATAACTGATTTGCATTGAATATCGACATTGGTTTCAGTATTAGTAAAAATGGCCAGAATAGTAAGGTCATTGTGCAATTAAACCAGATGTCATTTTTATGGTATTGCCAATCAAATTCATCAAGTTTGATTGCCATAATAAAGATTATCCATGCGGCAATTAGCAGAAGACCAATTAAGTAATTCCAGATAAGAAAATTCATTTTTTCACCCCAGCATTAGTATATGCAGTAGAATAATATCTAATAAGCCTTTACTGGATAATTCCCCTACTTTAAGGATTCGTTATGTGGCCTTTTATTAAACAAAAAAGACAGGATGCTAAATATCCGAATGTAAATTTTGTTGGAACAAAGCCTGAGCCACCACGTCGTGTACTGACACTAGAACAGTTGGTTGATGGCATAGGTGACTGTAGCGACCTGGCTGATAATGATGTTGCTCTGAAATTTTGGCTGCCAGAACCTGCTATGCAAGGTCTCAAGCAGTTATCTGATATTTATGACAGAACATGCAGCGGCTACATTCGTGATTTCCTGCTTATTCACTGTTATGGCATTTATACTTTTGAATGGTTACGTGAACAAGACTCACGTCATATAGGTGAAATACCTCTGTTTAGCCGGAAGGCCGAAAAACTTCCGCCAGGTAAAATTCGAGTTACTACCTACTTTGTTCCAGAATTAGGGAAAAGCACCGCATCCATGAAAATATGGATACCCGCTCGATTAAAAAATGACCTTATTATTCTGGCAAAGCATGTTGATTTGACCGTATCAAACTATGTACGTGAAATTGTCATTTCCCGACTGCTCGGTCATGGCACATTACCCATGCGCCCTAAAATGCTGTCGTTCACACCCGATCCTGTGGCCGAAGACTGGAATGAAGATAGAGATGTTCCATGGCGTGAGGTTTCTGAGGAAGAACATTACAAGCATGAAGTTTTCAAGGTGGAGACTGAGGTTGTGGATCAAACAGAGTAATCTCAACCTCCAAAATTTCTAACAGTGCGGCATATAATGAATTATATGGTTCATCATCATCCAGTTCTCCATTTGCCTTTTTTACAACAACATCAGCAATATTTTTTATTGTTTTTGAAACCCTGGTGTTCGCTACACCGAGTACATCATAAAGCTCCCATTCAAATGAATCATCGGATTTTTCAAGTCCAATAGTTGCTACGTGTTTACCCGTTTTGTAATGACGTACAGATAATATATGAGCATCATCTTCTCTGCAGTCCTCTGCAAAATCAGCCACACAATTGTGCATTTTTATACCCTCTTCAATGAGTTCGCACTCAGTCGTTAACGGCTCGATTAAAAAATCTCCGCAGACAAATGATTCAACTACAGGCTCCCAGGGATCATCATTAGCAGCCTGTATCTGGCACCACTCTTCTAACCATTTATCAACACGACAGCATAAAACCCGCCAGTCAGTGCGCTGGCTTTTATTAAGTGGCCAGCCTTCCTTTTCAATCCAAAACAACACCTGTGCTGCTTCCGTTTTTATGCGTGATAAATCCTCTTCATTTCGATATTCATCAGCTTCTTTTAATAATAATGCAACAAATTGACTGGGCAGATATTTCCAGTATAAATTTGTATTTTCAGAATATGAAAATAATATTTCAAATGTCAGTGGTTTTGGCGGCGCTGGAAAATGCGCTTTTTCTAGAAAAATCAAATAATCAACCGTATCATCCCAATTACTATGATAGGGTAAATTCCATATTGGTTTAAATATTCTTGAACCGTGAAAACACAAATATTTCCATCCAGCTTCACTAACGCCATCTTCACGCAGAGCCTGTTTTAGCTCCTTTACTGGATCAGTTTTAAACTCTAATTTCCCTGTTTTAATCGCCAATGTAGTCATGGGCAATAATTGCGGGTTTTCATCATTCACTTGTCGATAAATGCCTTCATGTTGCCAAACCAGCTGATAGAGCCATGACACAAGCAAGCAGTTGTTTGTTGTCATTCTTGCACGAAGCGCAATTTTAACTAATGACATATCAAGACCGAATGCCTTAAACAGAAGACATTTTCGTAATTTAATAAAACGTATATCGTGCTTCAACTGCTTATAGACAACAGCAATCACCCATTCATCATACGTTGATAGCAACCTGTTTTTTTTAATATTTAACGACGGGCGAAGTAAATATCTTAGCCAGTACGATGATGAAAGCGGGTGTAACAACTCGAATGGATGATTCTTCTTTCTATATAAAGAACAAATTACATGACAACTTATATCAACTTCTCTCACCGCCTCATTGAATTGGTATTTTAAACAACCCAGAACATAAACCTCACGTGAGATAATGTGAGTATCAATTTTAACTGGGTCATTTAACAGGACATCCAACTTACCAAACAAATAGCTTAAATACTCCCGTGGCAGTTTATCTGGATAATCACGCTTGATAAAATCTGGTACGCGAATGTGCTGATAGGCTGTTGAAAGATGCCTAAATTCACGACCTTTATATTTATTGCTGCTATCGTTTTCAAGAGATGTATTTTTATTCATCATGGCTGAAATCCAGGTTCATTACCTGGCTACCAGCGTATCAGTCATTTTTGATAGATTATAAATTCCCCTACAATTGTCCTAAGCACAACTATAAAATTCATTACTGTTTTTTAAGAAAAAGTTAGAAAAATACCCTAATGACTTTCATCTAATGTAACACTGAATGTAACAACTATTGATGCGTGACCACGAAAAAAGCCGCTATATATGGCGTTAAGGCACACGGTTCAATTCCCGCCATCTCCACCAACCATAGATTTAAAGCCGTCCCAGGACGGCTTTTTTCTTGCCTAAAAACAAATAGTTACATTAAATCATAATCCTATACACATCAATAAATACTTTTGACATCCGAGGGCAACAGGGGGCAAGATTAGGGGCAACAGCACTACCCTCTAAAGGAGTTGCCCCAATGCCATTAACTAACACCACAATCCGTAACGCTAAACCAAGCGACAAAGCCAAAAGACTATTTGATGGTGGAGGCTTATATCTTGAAGTTGCCCCCAGTGGCGGCAAATGGTGGCGATTGAAGTATCGTTTTGGAGGCAAGGAAAAACGGCTATCGCTTGGCGTCTACCCTGATGTCACACTTAAAGATGCACGTATACGACGTGATGAAGCTCGTAAATTACTGGCAAACGACATCGACCCTAGCGAAAACCGCAAAACGCAAAAGGCGGCAAATGTTGAACGCGGCGCTAACAGCTTTGAAGTTATAGCTCGTGAATGGTTCACCAAGTATTCCCCCTCTTGGTCAGAAACTCATTCCACAAGAATTATCCGCCGTCTTGAACGTGATATTTTCCCCTGGCTTGGTGGCAAAGCCATTGCTGAAATTACCGCACAACAATTGCTCGCGGTTATTCGTCGCATTGAAGAACGAGGGGCATTAGAAACATCGCACCGAGCATTAAGCGACTGCGGACGTGTATTTCGATATGCAGTAGCAACAGGACGAGCCGAGCGTGATCCTTCTGGCGATTTAAGAGGTGCCATCCCAATAACAAAGGTCAACCGTTTTTTCGGTTGGCCTTTTTTATTGGTGGTGACGGTGTTGAATTTAAGACGCTACGGGTTCACTAAAATTGCCGGGAGCAATTTTGAACGCGCGTTTTCTGCGCGACTCCGAAGGAGTGAAATACATGGATGTATTTCATCATTCCCGCCATCTCCACCAATAACAAAGGCTGCCCGTTTTTTGGGTAGCCTTTGTTATTGGTGGAAAGTGTAAAGAGTCGGGGCTTAAGCCCCGGCTGCTCAATTATACACGCCGCCAAAAACTATTTTTTCG
>CAZALW010000019.1:0-3818 GCA_964485705.1 uncultured Thiotrichaceae bacterium | reverse complement strand
CCGTGTGCTTGCTTCAGTTGGGCGATAAACGCCACCTGCTCAATCAGTGGCGAGTAATCGTGGATATGTTCTGAAATATTTGCCAGTTTTTTATAATAACGAGCTGCATGGGTATATGCCTTACTCCGTGCTTGTTTTAAAATATCACACAATAAACTGCGATAACATGCCGTTGCTGCCAACCAACAAGCCTGCTTTTCAAACTGTTTGGCTAGTTCTAGCAAACTACCATAAAATCCATTTTCCATTTCATTAGCATGAGTCAACACCAGTGATTGTGCTGTTTCCGCTTCGTTTAGCTGCAACAACATATCAATATTAAGCAACAGATCATCCCCCTGCTCTGCCAATGTTATCGCCTCAATGCGAGCAGTTTGTTGTTCTGTGTCCGTTAAGCACTCAAGGTAGCGCGTATAACTCGAATGGCTTTTATCTCGTTGATAAACGTCATAGCGGGTTTGTTTTAGCGCGTCTTCATCGGCATTTTGTACAAACGCATCTTCGAGCAATTTTAAACGGTCAGCTTCAAAACGCGCTAACCAGGGCGTGTTTAACCAACGCAGCGCTGCATCTACTTCATTAAATTTCAAATACATTTGAACAATGCTTTTCTTTTGTAAATCATTCGGCTCAGGTGAATCAATTAAGGTAGCGCGTTCATATAATGTTGGATTTTTTAATGCCACCGCTATCGAACCCATGGCAATACTACTGTCGAGTGCTGCCATATTAACGCGATTGTTATCCGTTGTTGTTTTCATTGCTTGACGTAATTCAGACTCATAACGCCATGCCAGTTGACTTAGCTCATCATGGCTTAATAAAATCGCACTGTTAGGCAATAAACCATCATAAACGCCATAATCGTTTTCTCGGTACAACTGATTAACCCGTTCTAACCAATTTACTTTAGCACCGGCAGGTGTTGCATCCTTGTATGCTTTAGCCGTCGTTAACCAGAGTAACACCGCATCACGATAAACATCGCCAATACTTCCCGACGAATCATCCACGCGCTCAAAGACTTTGTTTGAGGTAACTAAAAACTTAGTCATTAAATCAAATGCATGCTTAGCTGAATGCTCTAATAAACCTCGTTCTATATCCGTGACTATTGCATCCAGATCACGCGCAAAAGAAGCACTCAGTCGATAGTCGATAAACTTGCGACCACGCGAAATGGATTGAATGCGCTTTAAAATAGCTTTTGCTAAAGCGGCTGGGTCGTTGAACAACACCAGTGTTTCTATTTGCGCTTTTAACTCAGGGTATTGCAAATAAAGATCCAGTACAAAATCGTTGACTAGCTCCACATCTAAGCACTGGAGTTTTTGTTTGATATCGTCGGCATTCATTTTAAGGTTTACCATTAATAATTTAAGCGAAAGAAGATGGCTCGCCTAGCGCCCCCATTTTTAAAGGGGATTGAGGGGGTTTATTAGGCCACAACACATCAAGCTGTTTTATCTCATGGACGAATTTATCGTTAAGAAATTTATACAAAAACACCTGTGTGATAATTTTAAATTCATTACCATCATTGCCTAAGCCGCAGTTGGCACAAACGCTTTTTAAATCGTCAATGAGAGCTTTGGTTTGTTGGGTAAATTGTTGTGTGTCGTTCATTTATTTCTCTGATTATATTATTTTACCTCCCCCTTTTTCAAAGGGGGATTGAGGGGGTTTTAGCTTTTAAAGCAAACCCTCCTAACCTCCCTTTGCAAAAGGGAGGGACTAAAACTATACCTCCATTTTTTAAAGGGAGGGACTAAAAACTACAGGTTAATACTGGCTATTTCTTGCAATATACTTTGCTCAACACCTTCGATATTATAAAGCACGTCTCTATTAGTGAAGCGAATAACTTTTAAATTTCTGGATTCAAAACATGCCGTTCTTTTAAGATCATACTCTTCCTGAAAACAATGCGAATCACCATCTATTTCTATAATTAATTTTAACACTCTGCAATAAAAGTCTGGAATGTAATGACTTATTGGATGCTGTCGTAAAAATTTGTAGCCCGTTTGTTTTCTTGAAAGTATTTGTTGCCATATTTTCTTTTCTGGAACGGTTAAATTCAGCCTATTTTTGCGGGCGTACATTTGAATCGTTTTATTCATTATCTCCCTCTAAATCGAATGTGGATATTCCATTTAATAAACAAATTTATTCCAGTCTATTTTTTAATCGATTAACGATATGCCTTTGTTCGTGAATCACGCCGATGATAATGGGTTTATCCGGTGCTTCTGTCAGATAAAAAATGTAGTGGAAACGGTATTTTGTGACCCGTAGTTGCGGAAAGGTTTTTGAAAATCGACGCTCGACCACCAGGTTTTTGCCAATGTCATTAAACTTTTTGCTTAATCCACTTTTATATTTCGCAAAAGCCGACTCGCCCCATTCTTTTAATTTGTATTGTGCTATTTCTCGCAGGTCTTTTTCTGCTTCTTTGGATAGCACGTAGGGCTGCATTAACGCTTTTCTCGCTGCACTTCATCAAAGATGTTTTCAACGGATTTCTGGGATAAATTATTCTGACTAATGGCATCTACTCTCGGCTTTAAGAAGGCCTCTATTTCAGTCAATGCGCTTTGTTCATCTGCACTGGGCAGGGTTCTTTCCAGAACATAGCTTTTGATGGATTTGCCCTGTAAGGCGGCTGCCGCTTTTAACTGCTTATGCTGATCTTTTGTAACGTCTATTGAAAGGCGCATGATAACTATCCTCTTTCTATTTTGAGCTTCTTTAAAAATTTAGCTCAAATACAACAAAATGTCAAAAGAATACAAATGTTGTTTTGTGTAAGCGCGCCTCAAAAACGCTTTACCAAGCAACTCGCCCCTGGTATTCATTCATATACTCTTTAACCAGTAAGCGATTAATACGCTTAGTTGCTGAGGCGGTTAAAGGGATGTGTTGTTTGTTTTTAAATTGGTCGATAACTAAGCGCATCATCATTTTTTCAACGAAGTTTTCGTTTTCCAGCATTTTTGCGTTTTGTTCAATTTGCTTGTCTACTTCTGTTTTTAAGCCATTAAGGGCATCAAAGAGTTTGCTTTCGCTATCGGTCAGTGGGTCTTTTTCCATTAAGCGTTTGTGCAAACGGGCGTATTTTTCGTCGTTATCGTACTTGGCTTTGAGTAACTGGTTTTTGCGTTAAGGTGTACAGGTTTATTAGGCCACAACAGATGTCGTGCAAGATAACGGCAGCAGTGTTTACTTGGCTGTCTTGTTTCTTTTTAAGGTTGTAGCTAGTAGGTGCTTCTGCAACTTTTAACCCCCTCAATCCCCCTTTTAAAAAGGGGGAAGTTATACGGGCGTACTTATCTTGAAAAATTTCATGCATCATCTTGGCCTGGTCAGACGAGTCACAAACCACCATGCCACCAATACCATTGTTATCGTTTGCAATACGCGCACGTTCAAAAGTCTTTGACAATGAAATCGAGCATCGGCTCTACAAACTTTGCATGAGCATAAACGGTTTTTTTATCGGCATTGCCTTTTAGTATCTCAATTTCTTCTAAGGCTTTTTGCAAGGTGAGCTTGTAGCTGGTTTCAATTTCTTCACGAATCAGCCGTAAGGTAGTAACATCAGAGACGTTTAACGAAATAGAAATACATTAAAATCAAGTGATTACAGAAACAGTTATGTTCCCGCCATCCCACCAACTCAACCACTATGGACTGAAAGTCCATAGGTTGCTCTAAAAAACGACTGAAAGTCATTTTGCCTTACGTTTTGCCTTAATCGGGCACTGAATATCATAAGCCAGATAAATATCACCATGAAGCGCATGAAGTACATGAAG
>CAZALW010000018.1:0-20281 GCA_964485705.1 uncultured Thiotrichaceae bacterium | reverse complement strand
TCTTAGGGGCGCATATTAGCAAATCTCAATGACAATGCCATCCTTTGGTTTGTTAACGCTACTTCCATACAGTAATATCGTTTTTCTGAAATTATGGTTAGACAAAACTTGATAATCAAACGGAACACCAGTGTAGAGATGATGTCCGATCTGTAGCCATGATACATAATCAGGAATAATAACAAAAATGAACATAGGCATTCCAAAAGAAGTCATGACCGGTGAAGGGCGTATTGCGCTTATACCTGAAGTTTGTGAATCACTAATAAAAAATGGACACACTGTTTTTGTGGAAAGCAGTGCAGGCTTAAACAGTGGTTACACCGATCTTGATTACCAGAATTGCGGTGTTGAACTTGTTGAGACTGCGCAACAGTTATACCTTAAAACGCAATTAATTATTAAAGTAAAGCAGCCGTTAGAGCAGGATATTCGCTATTTACGTCATCACCATATTTTATTTAGCTATTTACACCTGGCAGCGGATTTAAATCTGGTTGACATCTTATGCCATATCGGTCTTAGTGCGATTCCTTTTGAATCAATAAGCGATGATCACGGAAATTTGCCTTTGCTGGCACCAATGAGCCAGGTGGCGGGTCGCATTGCTACGC
The DNA here is from genome assembly GCA_964485705.1 of uncultured Thiotrichaceae bacterium. Classification (GTDB taxonomy): domain Bacteria; phylum Pseudomonadota; class Gammaproteobacteria; order SZUA-229; family SZUA-229. The sequence continues at coordinate 19,667 of CAZALW010000018.1, read as the reverse complement.
TACGAGGTGCCAGCTTATTATTCAGAAACCGTGGTGGCAGAGGCGTATTGCTGGGTGGTGTCGTTGGTGCTGATGTTGGCCGTGTGGTTGTTCTGGGCGCAGGTGTGGCAGGTAGCCATGCCGTTGCCGTGGCAGCGGCACTGGGTGCAAAGGTTGATGTGTTAGACCTTAATGAGAAAAAATTACAGTTATTGCAACAGCAATATCCGTCAATTGAAACACACTTGTCTACACCAGAGATGGTTGAAGATTTATGCGTTCAGGCAGACCTGGTTATCGGTGCGGTATTGCTTGCGGGCAGACGTGCGCCGGTGGTACTCAAACAATCTGTGGTGAAGCAGATGCATGAGGGCAGTGTGATTGTTGATATTGCCATTGATCAGGGCGGCTGTGTTGAAGGCATTCATGCCACCAGCAGCGAACAACTTTGTTATTTTGAGCACGGTGTGATTCATACCGCTGTTCCCAATATGCCAGCAACCGTGGCGCGCACGGCATCACAATCACTGTCATCGGCCATTTTTCCCTATGCTGAGGCATTAGCCAGTTTAAATTTGAAGGAGATGGCAAAATTGACGACTTCAACGTTGCTGGCGTTACATCGGGGAATGGCGATTTATCAGGGAGAGGTGGTTGATAAGGTGTTACAACATGAGATGAAAACTCGGGTGAAGGAAGTAATCTGAGCAGCTAAAACCCTGATATTTTGCCATATGCGGGTTATAATCCGCATATATAAAGCAAGTCTGTATAATTAATAGTAACAGCAGCGGGTAACAAGATTGGCTCAAGCACGTCGTACAAAAACAAAAAATCCAGAAACAGTAACTATCATCACCTCACAACTGCAACGTGGCTTGCGCGAAGGTGCCATGCTGGTGTTGCTGGCACTGGCTTTATTCCTGTTTACCGCATTAGTGACTTATCATTCTGCTGATCCTGGCTGGTCGTACACCGGTTCAAGGGATGCTATCCACAATGCTGCGGGTGTTGTCGGTGCATGGTTTTCCGATGTTCTCTATAATCTGTTTGGTTATTTAGCTTATCTGTTCCCGATTATTATTGCTTACAGCGGCTGGTTAGTGCTACGAAGTAATCATATTGAAGTGGATAAAGATATCGATTACCACGAAATGGGCATACGCTGGCTGGGTTTCTTTTTTACTGTGGCAGCGGGTTGCGCCTTGACCAGCATGCATTTTTCGATCACTGAAGGGCGCTTGCCGTTAGATGGTGGTGGCATCCTCGGCCTGTGGTTAAGTGATGTTTTGGCTGGCTCGTTAGGTTTGCTGGGTTCCACCTTAATATTACTGGCTATTTTTCTTGCCGGTATCACGTTGTTCAGCGGTGTTTCATGGTTTCGGTTTATTGATGGTATAGGACAAACAGCATTGCTTGCTTATACCTGGACTAAAAACAGCGTGCTGGCTATTATCGAAAGACGACAGGAGATAAAAGCAGGCATCGATGCCAAACAGCAGCGCCAGCAAGTGATTGCTGCCAGCAAGAAAAAGCAGGAAGAACGTGTAGCAAAAGGCAATGCTGTGGTACGGATTGAACCGGTAATGAAAAAAGTTGAAATATCCGAACGCATGGATAGAGAAAAGCAAATTCAATTATTTGATGCCCCCGGTGATTCTGAACTACCGGCTTTACGTTTATTAGACCCGCCTAAACCGCATGAAAAAGGGTTTTCCAATGAGGCATTAGAAGCCTTGTCCAGACTGGTTGAAATAAAACTGGCTGATTTTGGTATTGAAGTTGAGGTGGTTGCGGTTCATCCCGGGCCGGTGATTACCCGTTTCGAAATGGAGCCAGCACCGGGTGTTAAAGCCAGTAAAATTACCGCGTTATCAAAAGATCTGGCGCGTTCATTATCTGTACCCAGCATTTTAGTAGTGGAAGTCATACCCGGTAAAACCTGTGTTGGTCTGGAAATTCCTAATGAACATCGAGAGATTGTCTCATTAAGTGAAATCCTCATGTCCAAACAATATGATAATTCTTCCTCACCGCTTACCTTAGGTCTGGGAAAAGATATTGCCGGCCATCCGGTGGTTGCTGATTTAGGTAAAATGCCGCATTTACTGGTTGCAGGTACCACCGGTTCGGGTAAGTCAGTATGTGTTAATGCACTGTTGATTAGCCTGTTATATAAGAGCAAACCTGACGAAGTCCGGCTGATTTTAATTGACCCGAAAATGCTGGAGCTCAATGTTTATGAAGGCATCGCGCATCTGTTAACCCCCGTGGTCACAGACATGAAAGAAGCAGCAAACGCCTTGCGCTGGTGTGTTGGCGAGATGGAATCACGTTATGAGCTTATGTCGGGTTTGGGAGTTCGGAACATTGCTGGTTATAATCGTAAGGTTAAAGAAGCTATCGAAGCAGGATCACCGATTGAAGACCCGACTTTTAACCCCGATCATCATGCGCCCGGCACACAACCACAAAAATTAAAACCATTACCTTATATTGTTGTCGTAGTTGATGAGTTTGCCGACCTGTTTATGGTTGTCGGTAAAAAAATAGAAGAACTGATTGCGCGTATTACCCAAAAAGCACGGGCTGCCGGTATTCATTTAATCCTTGCTACTCAACGTCCCTCAGTTGATGTAGTAACGGGGTTAATTAAGTCTAACATCCCGACACGAATCGCGTTTCAGGTATCTTCCAGGGTTGACTCTCGCACCATTCTTGACCAGATGGGTGCAGAGAATTTGCTGGGTCATGGTGATATGTTATATATGGAAGCAGGTAGCAGCATGCCAACACGAATACATGGTGCATTTGTTGACGACCACGAAGTTCACAAGGTGGTTGCCTTCCTTAAACAACAGAACGAACCGGATTATATTGAAGAAATCCTGCAGGAAAATTCGACCGTATTACCGGGAGAAAAACCAGTAGGAAGCAACGGTGATAATGTTGATGCGTTATATGATGAAGCTGTTGCCATTGTTACCCAAACTCGAAAAGCTTCCATTTCTTATGTTCAACGCCGCTTGCGAATTGGTTATAATCGAGCCGCTGGCATTATCGAAGAAATGGAGTCGGCAGGTGTGGTAACGGCAATGCAGTCGAATGGCTCTCGTGAAGTGCTGGCACCTCCTGCGCCTGAATAGCAGACGCAAATGAAAAGTGAAAAATTAAAAGTGAAAAATGAAAAATGAAAGTCAAAAACTAAAGCCTGATGTTCTTGTTCTCACGCGGGAGTGTGGGAACGAAAATAGTTGCATTATGGCGCAAATAGTCAGGAAGGCAGTGCATTTTTCATTTTTCCATCCTTTGGTTCGTAAACAGCACGTCCTTGTGCTACTGCTCATTTTTCATTTTTCATTGTTTTTTTCTCCAGCAATGGTTTACGCTGAAGAAAAAAACCAGTCAACAGGTGAAATATATCTCGAAAACTTCCTGAAAAAAACCCAGACACTGGAGGCAAACTTTCAGCAAACCTTACGCACCCATAAAGGCGAAATTCTGCAACAGTCTGAAGGTAAGTTTTATCTTAACCGGCCAGGTAAATTTCGCTGGAATTACAAAACACCGTATGAACAAATTATTGTTTCGGATGGTGAACGGATATGGATATATGATGTTGAGCTTGCGCAGGTAACCGTGCAAACAATAGTGCAAAAGCAGCAGGTGGCCGGTTTGTCATCGTCACCCATGGCCTTATTGCAGGACAGTACAAAATTGTATCAAAGTTTTAATGTGACTCCGCTAGATGAACATAACGGTGTATACCGTTTAAAACTGGACAGCAAAACTGCTGAATCTGATTTTTCTAAAATTGTTGTTGGTGTTGATGCCAAAGGTTTGCGTTTTATGCAGCTGCATGATCAGTTTGAACAGGTAACAGATATTGTGTTTTCCGAAATAACAACAAACACCAAACTGGCAGAAGAACTGTTTGAATTTAAGCCTCCCGAAGGGGTTGATGTTTTTGGTGGCTGATCTTGACTGCTGAGCTTTTTTCAGAAGATAAGGCGCAACTCTATCGACCACTTGCCGATAGAATGCGACCGCAAACGCTTAGTGATTATATTGGGCAAAACCATATAATCGGCGACGGCAAAACGCTAAGTAAGGCAATACAAAATCAAAATCTGCATTCAATGGTGTTCTGGGGGCCTCCGGGTACAGGAAAAACTACCCTGGCAAGAATCATTGCTAATTCTGTGCAGGCGCATTTTATTAACTTGTCTGCCGTTCTCTCTGGCGTTAAAGATATACGTGAAGCCATTGCGCAGGCCAGGCACTGGCAAGGGCAGGGTGAAAAAACTATTTTATTTGTTGATGAAGTGCATCGTTTTAATAAATCGCAACAGGATGCCTTTTTGCCTTATGTCGAAGATGGCACTATTTATTTCATTGGTGCAACCACTGAAAACCCTTCATTTGAATTAAATAATGCACTATTGTCACGTGTTAAAACCTACGTTTTAAAATCACTCACCGTTGATGATTTAAGAATGGTGATCAATACTGCTTTAAACCATGATCCACAATTAAAAAAACAGAATATAAAAATTGATAAAACATCATTAGAGTTATTGGCACAGGTTGCTGATGGAGATGCACGTCGAGCATTAAACTTTCTGGAGATTGCCTGTGATTTAGCAGAGCCTGAATCTGTTTCCGAGTCTGTACCTGTATCGGATGACACGGTATCTTATTTTATCAATCAAAAAATAATTGAGGACGTTACTTCACAAAGCTTGCGCCGTTTTGATAAAGGTGGCGACTTATTTTATGAGCAAATTTCAGCTTTACACAAGTCGGTGCGCGGTAGTGATCCGGATGCGGCATTGTACTGGTTTGCCAGAATGATTGATGGCGGCTGTGATGCCATTTATATCGCCCGCCGTGTCATTCGCATGGCCTCAGAAGATATTGGCAATGCCGATCCACGTGGTCTGCAACTGGCACTGGCGGCATGGCAAACCTATGAGCGTCTGGGCAGTCCAGAGGGTGAGTTGGCTATCGCCCAGGCCATTGTTTACCTGGCATCAACGGCAAAAAGCAATGCCGTGTATGTTGCATATAAAGCAGCAAAAATGGACGCAGCTAACTCTGCTTCACTGGATGTGCCAGAGCACCTGAGAAATGCACCAACCCAATTGATGAAAGAATTGGGTTACGGTAAAGATTACCGTTACGCGCATGATGAAGAAGCTGCTTTCGCCGCTGGCGAATGTTACTTTCCTGATGCACTAGGAAAAAAACAGTACTATTTTCCTGTGGAACGGGGTCTGGAATTAAAAATTAAAGAAAAACTTGATCGATTAAGAGAATTAAATCTTGTTAGGAATAATCAGCTTAAAAAATAGAGACTTCCTTAAGGAGGGCGCCTCTAAAAATAGAAATGTGATTTAGGGAATGCAGAAAATAGTGCATTTTTTACCTAAAAAGAAGGTGAATAGTGGGCTATTCGGCGAGTTTTTTGGTGAAAAAGGTGCTGTTTTATGCGTTTCATAAGTGTGCTTCTATTTTTAGAGATGCCCTTAAGTAACAGCTATTCAAATAATTTTTTTGTGTGAAGGGCGTGTTGATAACAATTCGTGCAATATCCTACCATGCTGACGTGTACAACTATTTTATTCTTAGCTATACTAAAATTATTAACCTAACTGTAGACCCTAATGATGATCAGGAATCAGGAACGAGCCCCAGCAGATGGATATTATATACAGATACTGATTATTAATGGAGAGGCGCAGACGTACCCTTCTAAGCAATCGTTTTATATAGAAAATATCGGTAAAGGAGGTTTTCGCTTTCTTACTGAAATTAATTTTGAATTAGAGGACCGTATTCAGGTTATGTTACATTTCCCTGATGGCCATTCGCAACAAGTGATAGGCCGTATTTGTTACAAGGAAGAAGCGAGTGACGATCGAAATGCATACGGCTATAGTGTTATTGAAGGATTTTACTCGATTTAATTCGTACCTTATTGATTTGTGTAAGTCTTGGCTTTGTCTGACAGACTTGAAGGACTGCTTTCGACACTGAGCGGACGATGGAAAAGTTGAAAAACATTAGTCCGCGAAGAACGCAAAAGACGCGAAAAAAACAAAGAAAATATTTTTTGTTTTTTTAGGAACATCTGAATAAGTGGTAGTATTGCTGGCTTTAGTCGATATAAACAGTAAAGTTTTATTTCTGTAAACCTAATTATTGTTTTTGCTTTTTTCGCGTCTTTTGCGTTCTTCGCGGACTAATGTTTTTTCAACTTTTCCATCGTCCGCTCAGTGCCGAAACCGGTCGTAAAAAGATCTGACACTGTCTGTCAATGAAGTACAGCCTTATGCACTAAAGTACTTTAAAACTCAAGCCACACAAATCAATATCCTGGCTGCTGGTATCGCTTCATCTGCTCCTGAGCCTGACGCATTCTTTCCATGACTTCCGGCGACATCTGCCCTGACTGTTGCATCTGCTGCATCATTTGTTGCATTTGCGGTTGATACTGTTGCATCTGTTGCTGCATCTTCATCATATCTTTTGACGCATTTTGCATCTCTTCTTTTATGCTTGTGGTTTTATATGACGCAGGAATCACAAATGTATCGGCTGGCAATGTGACATCAAGCTTTATACTTTTCACCTCAAAATCAACCATGCCATTTTTTTCTGTGCGCATCGGCACACCTATTTTCATCGTGTGATTGCCCATTTCAATATCACCTAATGTGCAATCATCAACCATACCTGCAAAACCACCCAGCATTGCCTGCTGTTTTTGCATCATATTTCGCATTGCATCAAACAAGGCTTTAATATCTTGATTTTGATAAGCCTGTTTTGAAGCAAAAATAACACCACAGTTTTTACCATTGACCGTATAACTGAATTTCTGCGTTTTATAACCGGCAATAGAAGAACCTGCCCCCAGGTTTTTAATCGACGTTTGAATTTTTGGTGCACTTCCCATTTTTGGCATATTGTCCATATCAAACAACATGACTTGCCGTTTTTTTGTATCAACCGCTTTCACTGTGTTGTTTTTATAGTTGATAATGACATAATCCAGGCCGCCGGTATTCAATCGCGCCTGTTTGCCATCGGTCAAAATTGTTGTTATTCCATTTTCATCTTTTATCTCAATAACAGTTCCGGCCATTACAATGGAGGGACTGAAAAACACAAAAATAATAATTGTATAAATCGTTTTAAGCATAATTTTTTCCTGTTTATTGCATGAAATTATACTCTATTCCTGACCCGTACAGGCCAATACTGCCCATTTTTCCGGTTAAAACTACCTATAAATATATATGATAATCTATACGATAATCATTTGCACTTGCATTCGCAACATGTATAATGCGCTGCACAACTTAACGTAATTGGGTGGTTGTGCGGTTTTAAGTACGCAACCTCACATCCGGTAAATAATAATCAACTATTTTATTTAAATAACTTTTGGAGAAGTCTGTGAAACATCAATTTATTAAAAGCGCCCTGGTCAGTGCCATTGCATTTGGCATCGCACAATCTGCTTTTGCAGTAAGCGACGAGGAATTTGACGCCTTACAGGAGCAATTCAATATGCTGGCTGACCAGGTTGAAGAAAACAGTAAAGGCACAAGCAGTACTAGTATTGGCGGTTATGGTGAGCTGCATTACAATAATCTGAGCGATGGCAATGGCAACACCAAAAAAGAAGTTGATTTTCATCGCTTTGTTTTATTCGTCAATCATGAATTTAATGACGACATTCGCTTTTTCTCTGAACTGGAAGTAGAACATGCTTATGCTGGTGAAGGCAAAAAAGGTTTTGTTGAACTGGAACAGGCTTATATTCAGTTTGACCTGAACGAAAACACCAAAGCCAATGCTGGTTTATTCCTAATTCCAGTAGGTATTTTAAATGAAACCCACGAGCCAGATACTTTTTATGGCGTGGAGCGTAACCCTGTTGAGAAAAACATTATTCCTACCACCTGGTGGGAAGCGGGTGCAATGTTATCTGGACATAATGACTCTGGCTTTAGTTATGACATAGCAATTACCAGTGGTTTAGATGGTGGTACCAATGTTCGTGGCGGCCGCCAAAAAGTATCCAAAGCCACTGCCAATAACCTGGCTGCAACCGGACGTATTAAATACACTGGTGTAGCAGGTCTGGAACTGGCAGCAACACTACAATATCAGGATGACATGACTCAGGACAGCAGCGATACTGTTGGCAGCGCAACCTTGATTACCACCCACGCACGCTGGAATGTAGGCAATGTTACCCTGACTGGTTTATACGGACGCTGGGATATCGACGTAGATGCAACTGCATCAGCAGATGATAAAGCCAAAGACTCGCAGGATGGTGGTTATATCGAAGCTTCCTACAAAGTCAGTCCTAAATTTGGCGTGTTTGTGCGTCAAAATGAGTGGGACAACGGTGGTACCAACGTGGCTGGCACGGCAAAATCACAAACCGATGTCGGTTTCAATTACTGGCCTTATGAAACTGTTGTTATTAAAGCCGACTATCAAATGCAAGGTAATGATAGCTCCGCTGAATTTGATGGCTTTAATTTAGGTATAGGTTATCAGTTCTAAAGACTCCTTAGAATCTGGTTGCGGGGGCTCCTTGAATAATATTCATGGATGCCCCCTTTTTGTCTTTATAATGTAAAATTCAGCGCCATGAATGTGTCTTTAAAAATCACCATCCTCTTCCTGCTCACTCTAATTTCCAGTTTTGTTGTTGCCGGTGGTGCTTATCAGGAACCGGCTGACTTTATTAATGAAGTATTTGACAACAATTCGCCCAAAGCCAAAGTATTGTGGCTAAACAAAGATTTAAAAAAACAGATTGTTAACATTCTCCAGCATAAATACAAAGGTCTACGCGTACGTTACTGGCACCAGGGCAAAAAAACTGCCTGGATACTGGAGGAAATCGGCAAGGAAAAATATATTACTACCGGTTTTGTTATTAATAACAACAAAATCGAGCAAGTCAAAGTACTGGCTTTCAGAGAAAGCCGTGGCTGGGAAGTGCGCTATGATTTTTTTACTGATCAATTTAAACAGGCCAGGCTCAAAGAAAATCATCAACTTGATAAAACGATTGCCAATATATCCGGTGCTACATTGTCTGTGCGTGCATTAAGAAAACTGGCAAGAATTGCCTTATTACTTGACCAGCATGTGCGTCAAATAGATCAGAATAAACATAATGACTAACCGAAAACCTAATCGCTTTACTGCTTTCTTATGGCATCGCCGCATCGGTTTATTTACCCTGGTTCTGATTATTATTCTTAGCCTTACCGGTATTGCATTAAACCATACTGAAAAATTCAAACTGGATGAAACCTATATCAATACCTCATGGTTGCTTAGCTGGTATGGTATCGAACCGGACGGTGAACCGGTTTCCTTTCGTATAAAAAACAGCACAGAAGATCACATTATCAGCTCCTGGCAAAAGCAACTTTTTTTTGATAACACTGCCATCACCAACCTGGAACAAACCATGCATGGCGCGATTGGCGCAGAACAGTTTATCGTCATCGCACTGGACAATGAAATCATCCTGTTATCTTATCAAGGTGAATTAATTGAGCGTATCAACACCAGCATCAGTTTCAGCAACATTCAGCGCCTGGGTAAAAAATACAAACGCCCGGTTATCGAAACCAGTGAACCACTATATTACATCGCAGATGAACATATTTTGGACTGGGACATCATCACCAACGAAGGCATCGAGTGGACAGAGAAATACATACTTACTGATACAGAAAGAGAACAACTACTGGTCGCTTATCGTGGTAACGGGCTTAAACTGGAACGTATTATTCTTGACTTGCACAGTGGTCGCATATTCGGTCGGTATGGCACTTATCTTATGGATGCTGTAGCCATTGCTATGCTCTGGTTATCATTCAGTGGTTTATGGGTATGGAGCAGTCGACGACGTACAATGCGTAAGAAAAAGCATTACCAAAAGCATCATAAAAAATAAATACAAAGAACGGTTTTATATCAAATATACAGAGACCAGGCAGAGATATGGGACAGCAGTGACTCTACAACTATGCAGCTTTCACGTTATAATCACAGGTCGCAAACAACTATTTACGATGAGGACAATATCTTGGCATCAAATAAAGGTCGGGCGTACTTCACTCTCTCAGGGTATCACTTTGATCCCGATGTCATCACCCGTGTGCTAGGGATAGAGCCCAGCTCAATCAATGCTGCAGGCACCAGAGGCAGCCCAGATAAACCTGTAATCAGCTCATGGGAATTATCGACTGATGAAGTCACTGATAATGTAGATGTTTATGAATTGACGGATATTATCATTAAGCAACTCGAACCCGTTAAAGACAAGATTCTGCAAGTCATTAAAAGCCACAACTTATCGCCCAGAGTTGGAGTAGTGCTGGTGCTGTCTGTTGATAAAGATGAATCCAGCCCGGATGTTGGTTTCGGCGCAAGGACTATCCGGTTTTTAGCTGAAATGGGTGCGTTTATCAATGTGGAGTATCAGCTTTCTGAACGGGTTTGATATGGTATGTCTGTTTAACCTTAAAAAATTCAGTGAAGGTCTAATGCACTAAATCCTAAAGATTATAAAACCAATCTGTGAATCTGATCGATACAAATCTTGCCTGATGAGAATTTTGATTCGCACCTTTCCAGGTGTCGGATTAAACGCCAATTAAGAGAACACTTCTATTTCAAATCATGTAAAATAGCACATAATATTGAGACAGTTTTTAGCTGAAATTACTTACAGTGGCTGTCACGATTTTTAATAAAAGGCTATAATATTATGAGCGGACACGGGCAACCCAAAACTAGACCAAAAGTTCCTGAAGGAAAAACATACCTTCTAACAACTACTCAGAATGCTATTACAGAAGGGGCTTTTTTTGTTGGCTATACAACCACCTGGGAATCATTTCAGAAAGAATCTGAATATAAGACTCCCAAAAGACCATAAATCATCACGTCGCACGCCAGAAAGGCCGTGCGACAGCATGATCTGAATTTATGGCTATAGAGCATTCTCCTCTGTAATCATTGCTACTTATTTCTTAACTAAGGCAAATAGAGTTTTGCTAAATTTTCAACAACGCCAGGCACTAACTCAAGTGCAAAGATGCTAATCACAAATTTTTATAGAGACCCAATGCCAGTAAGTTAAGCACAAAGCGCTCTGGAAGCTGGAGCTTAGTTCCGCTAATGACGGGGCTAAAGCCCGCTTCCAATATACTTTAAAGCCCGGCAGGGGATCAGTAAATTCCCGCTAGAAATATGCGGGAGTGACGTAATGAAAAACGATGTTTTTAGTACACTCTGTAAACCGCCTTTAGGCGAAATGACCCGGCTTTCAGCCGTAATATGAAGCCAACAGCTTTAAATCCGCTGAACTTACTGGCGTTGGATCGAGACTCTTAAATTAAGCACTGAACTCTTCCACCATTGATCTTGCCTTAACCAGCATCACCTCACAATGCTTCATGCATAGTGGTTGCAAAGCGTGAGGAAAACATTCAACAATTAACTCAAAATCATCTGCCGCTTCTTCAGCAAGCACAGCATCGTTAGTTAACTCAGCAAGTACTGCACGTGCAGTTGACTTATTCACTCGGCACAGCACTGCCAGATGAAATGGGAGCTGTTGCTCCATGCATACTGTCAATGCCGTATCATATGAGTTTATCGCTTCTAACAGGCGAGCTGGGTTTTCTTCTGACTCGCCTAAGTTATGCAACACTGCGCCGCGATTATTATGTGTGGCAGCTAACTCGAAAGCATAATTATCAGCATCAAGTTCAGCAAGCGCATTTTTATAAGCGACAACAGACTTTTGGAATGTGCGATTACCTTTGAGAAAACAGCCATGCGCATGAAATGCAGCACCCAGTTGATGCATAGTTGCTGCCCATGCCTCTGGTGTCTTTTCTCGGGACCATACTAGTAGCGCATCAGTATAGGCATCAGCAGATTCTTTCAATAATTTCGAATCACTGAGCTGCCTGCCTAACGCTTGTTTTGCAGTGCCAAGATTATATTGCGTAGTGGCCCAGTCAAATGGCGTATCCTGCTGATTAAAGTTTTCTAGTGCTTTATTAAATGACGAAATGGCCTGTTTATATAAATCAGCATCACTCAGCTGCTGCCCCAACGCAGCGAGTATATTACCCAGGCTATTTTGTATTGCAGCCCATTCCAAAGGTGATTGCCCGTGTAATTCTTCAGTCAAGCTAGTTTCAAGCATCTGGCGTGCACTTTCAAGAACATTGCTACTATAACGATGCTGCTCATAATTACCACGCGTATGAATAAAATTATCCTGTACGGCGGCTTTGTTATCAGACGCGCAATCGTCTACATTTAGCTCGGGCTGTAAACTTTTATAGTGATCGATGGCTTTTACCAGCTCACTATTATTCGGATAAAGAATATAATTATTGGAGAATTTCATTGAGATCCGGATCCGCGCCAACGGCGCCACCAAGGTCGACTTCTTCATCAGTCGCATCACGTATGGTTAAAACCTCCAACGTGAAAACAACGTCTCTACCACAAAGTGGGTTATTTCCGTCGACGGTTAAGGTTTCGTCATCGAAGCGAGTGACGATAAAACTTTTGGGCTCACCTTTTTCATTTTCCATGGTGATGGTCATACCGATTTCCCGATAGTCTTCCGGTACATTTTCGATACGGTCGGTAAACACCAGCGATTCGTCTCTGTCACCGTATAATTGCTTCGTGTCAATCGGCACTTCGATGATATCACCGACCATTTTTCCGGCAAGCTCTTTTGTCACCTGTTCCGACAAAACATCATTTACACCATGAACATATCCCAGCGGATAATCGATAGTGACAAGTACATCACCGGTTTTTACATCGATGACTTTATAATTTAATTCAACGAATTTTTCATTGCCTATTGTTTCTGACATAATTGCTATTGTTTTGGACATAATGATAGAACCGCCTACCTTAAAAGAGTGTGGCACCAAAAATTTTCACTTTATCCTCTTCATATCCCAGAACCAGCCTGCCTAACCATTCACCTTCTTTCTTGGTATTGGTTTGCTTGTAAAGCACACTCACATGTTCACCGCGGCGAATCATACCGAGGTAGTCATATTTTTCTGACAGGTTTTTTGTTAACGTGCTTCTAGCAAACTGTTTACCCATCTCAACCTCGTTTGCACCCAACATCATTTTTGCAGAAAAATTACGGGTAAAAGCACCGTAATTTTCTTCATTTGAAAACCTAATAAGATCTTCCCACATGGGATGAGCAAGTTCTAAGATTTCTTCATCTGTTTTTTCAAGAATGTTCATCATTCCCCCATTATAAAGCATTTAGTTTTTTAAAGTTATCGATTGCTGAGGATATGCTACTCTCAAATAGACAAAAAAGGATCAACAAATAATATGTTGATCCTTTTTTAACTCACAAAAACTTTTAAGCTGAATTTCTATTTTGCTTTGGTTTTTGCTTTAGCTTTGACCTCAGCTTTGGGTTCGGCCTCGGCTTTCTCTTCCTCGTCACCAACTAAGTGGTAACAAGGTGCTTTTTCCATTGTGTACTCACCTGTTTTAGGATCACGGCGAGAAACGGTCAGCACGTGCCAGTTTTCATCATCCAGCTTCATCGCGTCACCACGGTAGTAGTAACCAGGCCAACGCGTTTCCTTACGGAATAAAGTATGCTGGAATACAGCCTCAGAAGTAAGGTAACGATGCTTCAATTCCCATGCACGTAATAACTCGTGGATGTCTTCAGCAGCAATCTTCTCTAAATCTTCTCCGAAAATCTTCATCTTCTTAAGACCGATTTTTAGAAGCTTGTCGTTGGTCATGTAGTTAACACCAAAACCAGCACAGTACTCGTCCATCATCTTCTGCAGACGGTCAAGACCTTGACGCGGGTTAATGTAGTTAGGGTTAACCGAACCAGCAACAATTTCGTTACGACCTACAGTGTAAGTTTCCATTGGCTTGTAGATTGTTGTTTTAAGATCATCAATCTGCTTCTGAGAAACATTAATACCTTCCGCTTTGCCGTCATCAATATATTGACAGGCTGCTTTAGCCGCTAAACGACCTTCAGTGAATGAACCTGAAGAGAACGCATGCGGTGTACCACCAACAGCATCACCCGCACCAAACAGACCTTCAACGGTGGTCATACGGTTGTAACCCCAGAAGTATTCATCTGGTGATACATCTTCTGGGCCTGAACACCATGCGCCACAACCAGTAGCGTGTGAACCCATTACATACGGCTCAGACGTTGTCAGTTCAGGATTCTCATATTTTGGATCGACATCAGTCGCTGCCCAAAGTACTGCCTGACCAACTGTCATGCCTAAGAAGTTGTGCCAGCCAATTTCCTCAAGATGCGGATCCTGGAAGGCTTCCATTGTTACCATATGGATTGGACCACGACCTGCATTCACCTCATTGATAAATGCATGATTACGCAAACAGGTCGGTATTGGTTTGTGCGAGAAATGCTGATTCTCTGTATCCAGATATGCCTTACCAACCATTTCAGTTAGCGCCGGAAACCACTTGGATTCATACTCTTCACCATTACAGTTTTGAGTATAAGTTTTAAGATGCAGGAAGTATGCGCCAACGGGACCGTAACCATCTTTGAATCGAGCCAGTACGATACGGTTTTCCATTTGTGTCATCTTCGCGCCGGCATCAATCATAAGGCCATAAGCAGAACCTGATGACCAGGGTGCGTACCAAACACGACCAGCACCTTCACCAACAGAACGTGGTTTAAAGATGTTTGACGCGCCACCGGCACCAACAATGACTGTTTTCGCTTTAAATACGTGGTAGTTACCAGTACGAACGTTAAAGCCAACAGCACCTGCAACGCGGTTTTCTTTGGCATCATCCATCAACAGATGGGTTACGCAGATACGGTTAAATACTTTGTCAGCAGAGTTCTTCGCTGCTTCTGCAACGATAGGCTTGTATGACTCACCGTGAATCATAATTTGCCAGCGACCTTCACGCAAATAAACACCCGTCTTGGTATCACGCATGATGGGCAAACCCCATTCTTCAAACTGGTGAACCGCTGAGTCAACGTGACGTGCCATATCAAAGGCCAAATCTTCACGCACCATACCCATCAAATCCATACGTGCATAACGTACGTGATCTTCCGGGTTGTTTTCACCCCAACGTGTACCCATGTAACAGTTAATCGCGTAAAGACCCTGTGCTACCGCACCAGAGCGATCAATGTTTGCTTTTTCAGCAATAACAATTTTCTTGTCCTTGCCCCAATATCTTGCTTCAAATGCAGCACCGGTACCACCGAGGCCAGCACCGGCAACCAGTACGTCGATATCGTCTTCTATAATAGTTTTGTAAGCCATTAGTAGTACACTCCTGCTTTCAGTGTCAGGTTATTCGACTCGAGAGTGTGGAGACTATCCTTACCATCTTTATCAAGTTGAATATATTTAGGTTCGTTATATAGCAAATGGCTGTTACGCATCTCATCGCTAGGCGCAGACTCATTAGCAAGTTTGGGAATAGCTGTACCCCAGGGCTTGGTGGTGATAGGCGCGAGCAGATCGAAGTCTTTTTTACCGTTACGGAACTTGATGCGCCAGGCAATAGTGCCTTTTTCTTCATCACGGTGTACTCGTACCGAGCTGCCCAGTGGTGCGAAGTCAGCATAACCACGTACATCAATGGCGTGGTGAGGGCAGGCTTTTACGCAGGAATAACATTCCCAGCACATGTTAGGTTCAATATTATAAGCACGTCGTAGTGTTTTATCGATGTGCATGATGTCAGATGGGCAGATGTCAACACACTGTCCACAACCATCACAACGAGTCATATATACAAAAGTTGGCATATTAATTCTCTCTTATTCTAAATTAGTTAATAAATATTAGTAATGCTGAATTTAGTAATGACTGGATTTTTCGCGTCTAATACCATGTCCCATATAAGCTGGGGTTTTACCCATATATTCAGGAATATCCGGAAACTGTTTCTGCACAGCAGGATCCGTCAGATCGAAATCAGCAGGTAGATTTTCTCTTGATTCATCAGCTCTGGTGATACGCTTCTGGTAAGCAGCAGCAGGCTTAAAGAACATATGAGCAAACTTGGACCACATAACCGTGCTAAACAGAACGGTACTGGACAGGACGAACAGAACCAGGAACAGCATGTTCAGTAAACCGCCACCCATAGTCGCTGACCATAACAGGGCAAAAGTCACCATCATCAGCATAGAAAGGATGAAGGTATCCGCCATGCGTAGGTCATACCATTTAACAGCTTCAGATACAACATCAACACGAATACCAAACCAGAACCAGTAACCACCGAAGGCCAGGGAAGCAGCGCCCAGATGCCATGCAACGTTCAGCAAGGTCGGTGCAGTCGCATCAACTGATGCATAACCGAAGATCAGCCATGCTGTACTGGCGACGAAGATAATGAAACCGTACATAGTGAACAGGTGAGAGATACGACGACGCGGGTTCTGAAACTCGGAAGAAGTCAGCACTTCATTGGCGACAGTGGCAACGACCAATGATGCTTTATCGCCACTACTTACAGTACGTTTCGCGCTCTTCTCTGCCTTTTTAGCATTCTCGAAGAAATATTGCGCGCTTTTTTTGTGAATCATATCAAGCACGGTACCGCCTATAACCAGAACAAACATGGCTATAACATATACCTGCATTGCAAACTCAGGGATGATCGCCGAAAGCTCGGCGAAAGGGTTGTTGGTAATCATTACTTCAAACTCCTCAGTAAATATCAGGTTATTTAATTACGAGCCGCATATTAATGCATAACCACTGGTATTCCTATTCAATAATATTTGCCTCATCATAAAAAAAACTTATAGGCGGCATAAAATCTATTGATACTGCGGCTAACACACCCCAAAGCACATAAATCCGCGTTATAAAAATTTATAAAAAAAGCTTGACATGAACAACTTAGGTGGTGATAATGATTCTCATTCGTAAATAGGTGGTCAATACCTTACTCCTAATGAAACATCCCAATACCTTTATTTTGCATTCTTCTCTTTATAAAGAAACGTTTGACAAAATATGCAACAACATAACCTGGAAACCCCATCATCTGGAATTGATGGCTAGCGCAGATACGACGGTAATGGTTTTTTATCGCACCCTGCTGACAGAAGAAGCAGGGCAGTTACCAAGGTGAAAAAATTCTATTATTACTAGACCGCCTTTACACACTGCTGGATGATAATGCTGAAAATCATCACCTGATTACATTACTGGCGGTATCAACCGGAGCGTGGATAGCAGGCCGCAAAGGCAAGATTAGAGAACTGGAACTTATCGTGAGCGGTATCGCATCCTTTGCTAATCAGTCCTTTGCGCAACAAAATCTCGAAGAACTTTATGAAGTGAGCCTACGCATATTATATGCCACTGACGATTACCTAAAAGCAGGTCTTAATAAATATGATAATCAGCGCCCATGGCGTTATCTCTGCCTGAATCACTGCATAATCGCAACCCGCACCGGAAATGGTGAGCTGGCGAGACTGGCATATAACCGGTTAATCAAATATCTACCGGAAGAAGCTGAAGCATTCTTTACATTAGGTATGCGAAAAGTTAATGCCGGAAAGTATTCACCGCATTGCAAAAGTGTGATTCAGGAATACTTTGAAATGTACTGCGGCGATGATCATCATCAACAAAATAAGATAAGCATAAGCCTGAATTGATGCCGCGGGGTTGCGCGAGATTTATTAATAAATATTGTTTTTTTATCAACCAGTGAGTAAGTAGAATGAAAAACATCATCCCCTTCCTGGGCGCACTCGCTGTTATTGTCGGTATTATTAGTCTGTCTGGCCTACTTGCGCTACCGCCCATCAAAACCAATACCCATCAATCAGAGGAAACAATTTTCCAGCAAACAGACCCCTATTTCCAGGCATTAAGACAAGCTGAAGAGGATAGTTATTAAGCTGTTATCCTAGGGTAATTTATTTCTTACTTTAGCAACCGTTCTGCATAACGACTCATATGCAAGCCGGCAAAAAACAAAAAGGCTGTTCCCGCATAGACATGGTATTTCTTCTTACCAACAATGGCAAAAGCTACGGTAGGTACCAATGTAGATACCATGCCTAATTTGGTGAACTGCCCCATTCTTGAGCCATTCTTACTGGGTACGACTGAGGCAGTCTCACTATCACAAATTGATTCAACCAGTTCCTCCATTACCAGCTCAGAAACAACGTCAACGTCATAACAAACAATCAGACTCCCCGCTTCCGGATTACCACGAACTTCATTAACACCATCCAGTGCCTGTATGGTTTTTTTACAGCCGACAAAACTGTGTTTTTCTTCAGACTATTTGAACGAACTCGTATTCTGCCTGAGACAGCACTTGCAATCATAATGTCATTATTCCTATAAATATAAGTAATTCAGGATCATGGTCAATGCCTGTAAGTTAAGACTTTTGCCGTCATTCCCTCATGTTCTTAGCGGGAATCCATGGCAGGCAGAGCCTGATATAACAGGCATTGTACTTTCCGAGCTATGGATTCCGGTTAAGAACATACCGGAATGACGGACGTTATTCCTTAACTTACTGGCATTGGGGTCATGGTAGATCCATACACTATTGGTTTAAAAAAGTGCTCAAAAATAATTATAAGCATTTGATTTCGCATCAATTAATTACTATGAAACAAGCTGGTCAGCCAGTACATAAACTTTGAGCTTTTAAATTAACTTCGAAATAGCGTGGATTACGCCTTAAAGCCAGCATAATAAATATTGCAAATGATAATAATTTACATTACCATTTAAATCAACTATTAATTATTAGTCGGTGGCAAACCAATGCAAGATTACATCCATCACACAAACGGACGCATCCGGATTAAAAGCAAAGCTTTTTACGGCAATCTATCTCTGTTCAAGGCTAAGTTATACGAACAAAAAGGGGTGCGGGAAATCCAACATAACAAATACGCATACAGCATTACGATACACTATGACCCCACTTTGCAAAATGGTGATGAGCTTCTGGCATTTATAAGCAAATCTTGGCATACGGATAATGAAAAATCATATAGCCTTTCACGACAGCCTCACAATAAACGCCGTTCGCCCGTTAAAACATCAGTAGCCACAGTGACCAGCAGAGCAGGACAAATCGCCTTTGCCATGTTACTTGAAAAAGGAGTCAGGTACTCCATGCGATCTATTCTGGGCGTCTAATCCTAAAAAAATCAGTTGACCCTACAACGAGCGTCCAATGCACTGATTTTTTAGGCTAATGAATACACGGCTGCATGGACTGAGACGATTAAACTTCTTGATTTTGAATAGATGGCCACGAATTAATCACCGCCTGCACTAAGGTTGCAAGCGGTATTGCAAAAAACACACCCCACACACCCCACAGTCCACCAAAAAAAAGCACGGCTATAATAATGGCGGCCGGATGAATGTTGACCATTTCAGAAAACAATAACGGTACCAGTACATTGCCATCTAAAATCTGCACCGTCAGATAAGCGATCATAAGGTACACAAATTCACTACTGCTACCCCACTGAAACCAGGCAATCATTGCCACCGGGATGGTCACTGCAACAGCGCCTA
>CAZALW010000017.1:0-21951 GCA_964485705.1 uncultured Thiotrichaceae bacterium | reverse complement strand
TGAAGGTGACTGGAGCTTCATACTATACGGTTTAGTACACTGCACTTTGGGTGATCTGTTGATTTTACTCAGTGTCTTCTGGCTGATATCACTTCTTAACAAGTCAAGATACTGGATATTTTCTCCATCCATGCCCAATATTGTTTTATTCACAGTTTTAGGTTTGGCTTATACTATTTTCAGTGAAATTCTAAACACACGAATTAAAGGTACATGGGGTTACACAGAGCTGATGCCCATTGTTCCGGTTATCGAAGTAGGTGGTATGCCTTTTTTACAATGGCTGCTGATACCACCGGTATTGATTTGGTTAATGCAAATAATGAGACCAACTCAAAATGAATGAACAATATCACCAGGTCGCTTATAAACTATAAATAACCAGGAAAGTTTTGATCGCTTCGTTGAACGTCTTGGCGTGAGATGAAGCAGCTGGCTCTACCGGGAAACCACTGACTGGTTTCAGCGGCAATACAAAACTAGCGTCCGCTGAGCACTAATCTTTATGACCTCAGTCGCTACAGCAATTTGTAGTTGAATTATTCATCATCGAGTTTATTGCCCGCGTACACCATTGAGGATCACGTATCAGCGGATGATGATCAGCGTCGGCTAAAACACAGAGCTGCCAGTTAGGATGGCCAGGCATCAGTTGCTTAACACCCGTTAACGGCGCAGTTTCATCCAGTTCACCATGCAGAAAAAGAATATCGCAACCGGCATCGAGTCGTGTGATGTCATGCAGAAGGTCATGGCGATAGATGCCATCCCATACAGACGAGGTGTAAGAACGCCATGTGTGCCGTGTAAGGTCCTGCACCACCTCACGTGGCATATCACGCAGTACATAGGGCAGCAACCAGCGTAAGACATAACGGGTCATGACACAGGCTAGCGCAGCAAATGCAATGTTTGTCATCACATAACGGTCAGCCAGATTACTGTTACGGAAGTAACGAAATGCACCGGCTTTATCACCAAAATAAGGCAGACTGATAAGAACCAGACGTTTTACCAGATGTGGATAGCGTGTTGCAAAAGCAAGGGCAATAATAGAGCCAAACGAGTGCCCAACGATGGTCAGTGATTCCTGTTCGTGCAAGACCTGATAAATTTCTTCAACATGGCGATCAACCGTATATTTTGTCCAGGGTTTTGGTGATTGTCCGTAACCCAGTAGATCAACTAATATAAGTCGGTAGTTTGAGGACAGAGGTAATACGCGTTTATTCCAGTACTTCAACGTGCCGCCGATACCGTGTAAAAAAACAATGGTCTCGGCTGAATCTCCGTGTATCTCGTAATGAAGCATTAGTGCTTATGACCTGCGCTAGAACCAGGTTTCGCTTCCACAGGGGGTAAAGATGTACCCCTTCTTATACGGCTAGCAAGAAATACGGCGAACATAATAATAGCAACCCCGAACCACTCAATCACCAGAAGTCGTTCGCTATAAAGCAGTATACCGATAAATAAAGCGAATACCGGCGTCAGAAAGGTATATGCGTTCAATACGTTTAAATCTATTCTGCGCAAAAGATCCAGCCACCAGAAAAATGCCAGCGCTGTGCCAAAAATTGACAATGTGAGTAAAGTAACAATTGAATTCAGGTTCCAATGCATGACGTCTGCAGGTTCAAATATTAGTGCTGCTATGGCCAGTGGAATGGCGCCCAATAATAGTATCCATGCCATTGCGATAAGAGGATCAACCCGGTTGGCAATAAATTTAAGCATGACATTACCAATAGCCACACCAGTCGCGCCGACTAAAACGAGACCAATGCCAATGGTTGTACTGTTTGACGAAAATTCAGTTAAGCCGGGATATGCAATGACTACAATACCAGTGAAACCCATCAGAAGTGCCAGACCACTCGCTCTGGTTAACCGTTCAGTAAGGAAAAAATATCCCAGCAAAGCGGCTAACATGGGCTGAATATTAGCGATGACTGTTGCCAGCCCTGGCGTAATACGTCCACCCGCAAGGAACATACCGGTAAATCCCAGCGAGGTAAAAGCTAATGAAATAATAATTAAACTGGGCCATGTAGACCTCTCTGGTATAAGCGATCTTTTAAGCATGACCCCTGCAACAAGAAGACTAATACCTGCCAATAAACTACGTAGCGTAGCAAAATGAAAAGGCGAAAATGCTGTGAGTCCTGTCGTTATTAATGGGTAGCAGATTGCCCACAATATGATGACCATCAGAACTTGTAACATGTCCCGCACAGAAATAACCGCCTCACCTTTACTGGAGTAGCGCTGATCAGAAAGGCTTGATTTCAATATATTAGTCATTTGAATACTTTAGAAATAAGACTCCACACATATTTAAGCACCTGCGATTAATGGTGATGGTGAGCGGCTCTTGAGTCAGGACGTGCTTCTAGTGACTCTACTTCTGTCTCTTCCGTAAAGTGAACAAATGCACGCCTGATTTTTTCCATCAGGTCATCACCAAGCACGATACCTGCTTCAGTAATTTTTTCCTCAATCTGTAACTCAGTCGCCTGAAGAAGATCGTAAGTTATCTCAATACAGTTTCCTATTATCTCGATATTGTTTATACCCATCATAGCTTCAATATATTCAATAAACTGGTCGGCAACTTCCTGTGGAAATGGTTCAGCCAGTTTTAGTCGCCTTTTTTTCAGGACGACAACACCAGCATGTTTGGGTGCTTCGCTACCTGGATAGCCAATATACAGATGAGGGTTTAACTGAAACCTTTCAAGACACTGGCCTGAACAAAAAACATAATGACAGCTTTGATAATCCAGAGAAATGTCATCAGAATTAACTTCCATGCCGCAAACAACATCTTTTTGACCTGTCGATTTAGCTTTCATGTCTGCCTCCAATGTTTGATGCTATTCTCTGATTAAACCTAATATTTAATTTCAAACAACTAAGTAATTAAGCATTCATCAGTATTCGCTAAAAACGCTACTGTCCCCGTCCTTAGTAAATGTCAGCACCTTGTATGCATCTTTTCGTCCCCCTTCCATGCCTGGTGAACCCATCGGCATACCCGGTACGGTTAGACCATCGACAGCCGGCTGCTCTTTTAACAATCGCTTGATATCGGCAGCTGGAACATGACCTTCTATAACATAATCACCCACCACCGCTGTATGACATGAAGCCAATTGTAGAGGCACACCTTCTTTTGATTTGATACTTTTCATATCAAACTTGTTTACAGTATCAACATTGAATCCATTGTCCTCTAAATGCTGCACCCATTTATTACAACATTTACATGTCGGCGATTTATATACTGTTATGGGTACTGTATCTTCAGCTGATTCATACTCAAAAAATATTTCTTGAAATAATATTAACGTAATCATTACGCCAGTTATCATTGCACCTGCAACCAGAGTCTTACGAAATTTAGATTTTTTCATCGGCCTAACCCTCTTTTGATGCCTTCATGATTTTCTGCCATTGTCCCGGTAGTGGAATAAACATGGGCACACGTACCTGATAAGTGCGATATTCATCGCCAAACTGCTCAAGCACTTTTCTTTCTTCACTGCGTGCCAGCAGAAAATAAGCCAACACAATAATAGGGAATATAGCGATTGAAAAAAGTGTCGGCCAATGCACAATGCCTTCGCCAAAAAGACCTAAAAACAACCCGGTATACTGAGGGTGTCTAACGAAATGATACAGGCCCGTTGTTACCAGCTGGTTTTTCTGGCGGGCGCGGTAGAGTTCCCGCCAGCCCTGTATAAAAAGCCCAATACCAATAAACAGCAGCACATAGCCGAGTATCATTGCAATCATCATGCCCAGCTCGCCTATACCCAGCAAAGTTGACCAGAGGTTGGCGTTAAGGTTCGGGCTATCCAGACCGAAAAATCGAACCAGTAGATAGATGGTAAGAGGAAAACCATACATCTCTGCGTACAGCGCAATGATAAACGCCTGTACCAGTCCAGCACTGGCCCACTCGTGCCATGTCTTCGGTGCAAGATAACGATACAGTACCCATGACACCAGAACTATCATGATTACCGCCAGCGCCCAAACGCCGGAATGTGCAATATTTTCATTCATGATGACCTCCTCTATTTAGGCTGATGAGCGTGGACAGGTGTTAACTTTCGCAACACACTGTCAACTCGCACATCACCAGCCAATACCAGTAAGTATCGTCCAGATAACACTATTTATGTATCTTGTTATGATCATGTAGCTTTGATTTAGGCAGCACGCCATCCTTTTCCGACATCTGGCTCATCATCTGCTCCATCATCATCTGCATCATATCCACACGCTGCTCCATCATCTGGCTGCGTTTCTCCATATCCATACTGCTCATATTTTTATTCATTCCTTTTTCCATCATCTTGTTTCCTTCCTTTTTGTCACTCATCATTCCCATCATCATGTTACCGCCCATCCCACGCATCATCTTCATACCCTTACGCATATTCTGCATGTGCTCCTGCATTAATTGCTTGCGTTCAGCAGGATCATTGGTTGCATGAATTTTCTCCATTTGTTTCATCATTTTATGCATATTCTGTTTCATCACATCCATATTACCTTTACCCATGCCTCCATTCTTCTTCATCGTATTGCTCATTTCCTGTTTATCGCGATGATCGTTATCAGCTGCATACAATGCAGGTGCCTGTACTATCAATGATAGTGTCGTAACCAGTATGATTATTTTCTTCTTCATAACATTTTCCTCTTTATAAATTATATAAAATGGATGCACCGACTTTGACTCAGCTCAGTTAACACTGCGTCAACTCATTGCATATATTTGTTTAAATAGTCCCAACCAGATCTCTTATGATCAGAACCTCTTTCTCCTTTTAGTGCAACGAAGTTATAAATCGGAACCCAAATGAGCGCGAAGTACCAGCCATATGCCCATGTTTCAATGAGACCGATAAAAAAACTCTTCCAACTAAGCCATACGAATCCAGGTACCAGCGCCTGCCATGCCTGATACATGGCGTAGTCGGGAAATAACAAATCAAACACGACACACAATGTAAAACTGATTGCCAGAAAAAAACTGGTCGCATGACCTACTGCAAATAACGAAACACCTGTTTTCATAACTCACCTCCTTCATGATGATGTTTACCATGACTCTGTTTTTTCACATATTGCCCGGGATCGGCCTCAAATTTATCCAGACAGTCTCGTGAGCAAAACCGGTACAATTTTCCATCATGCATTTTTCCATAACCCTGTTCGACATCGACTTCCATCCCGCAAACCGGATCTGTATGTATTTGCTGATTGTTATGCTCACTGTCATTATCGTGCTTTCCATGATGTCCATGCATCATGTGTGCACCACAGCCATAACGCATCATCACAAAAAACAGGCCTGCAAATAAAAGTAAAGATAATAATCCTTCCATAACAGTCTCCCGGGTAAACGACCCTAATCAAATATATAAATAAACTTGTAAATATATATTTCACATACTTACAAACCCCTCTAATTTATGAAAATTATTCATCAAATAAGTAGCGAGGTTAATCATTCGTGTTCAGAATGATCTGCATGAATGGTGGCATGACTTCGTTTTAGGAAAACCTGCTCAGTGACATAGATACACACGATAAGTGCACCTGCTACTGCGACGATAAGAGCATCCGTTTCCAGTTTGATCAACAGTAGAGCGGTGAGAACAACAACATCCATCACAATAGCAAGCAAGACAATAAGACGATTAGCGTTTACTTTCTCATGCAGGTATCTGAGTACACCCCAGTGGACAATAATATCCATTACCAGATAGAGCATGGCTCCAAGTGAAGCGATACGACCAAGATCAAAAAATACGGTTAGTACGATAGCAATGCACACCGTGTAGACCAGCATGTGTGATTGAATCTTTCCTGGCATTCCGAAATGACGATGTGGTATGAGTTTCATATCTGTCAACATCGTCAGCATTCTCGAAACTGCAAATATACTGGCAATTAATCCCGATGCGGTGGCAATAATGGCAATGATGATGGTTAATGTCATACCGAGTTCACCAAACGCAGGCCTGGCCGCTTCAGCTAACGCATAGTCGCGTGCTGCTATAATTTCCGGTAGGGACAGGCTGGCGTTAACTGCCAATGCCACCAATAAATAGATGACTACACAGATTACAATGGAAATAATAATTGCGCGTCCCACATTACGATGTGGATCGATTATTTCAGAACCACTGTTGGTGATTGTGGTGAACCCTTTGAATGCTAGTACACCAAGTGCAAGTGCTGCAATAAACCCTATAACAGAAGGTTCAGTACTACTGGGTGCAATGACAATGTCTAAATCTTTCGCAGCGACAAATCCAGCTATTGCCAGCGCAGCAATACCGATGACTTTAATAATCGCCATAAAAAACGATACGCCTCCAACCAAACGGTTACCGGAAATATTGATGATAAAAGCGATGACGATCAACATCACACTTAATCCAGGAACAAGAAAATCGGATTCAAAGCCATCAAATAATCGTGCCGTGTAGGTGCCAAATGTACGTGCGACAAGACTCTCATTGATCACCATAGACAATGCCATTAATAACCCTGCTGATGCGGTCAGTGCACTGCGACCATAAGCCTTTTCCAGAAACATGGCGATGCCACCAGCAGATGGGTAAGCATTTGAGAGTTTCACATAAGAGTAAGCGCTGAATCCGGTGACGATAGCCGCTATCGCGAACACCCATGGAAACCCAGGGCCCGCCAGTTCTGCAATCTGACCCGTTAGCGCAAAAATACCGGCACCAATCATGACGCCTGTTCCCATCGCCACAGCGCCAGTAAGTGTAAGGCTTTTCGCTTGATAGTCAGATTTCATTTCAGCACCCTCGTATTATATTATCGACATCCTTATTGACATACTTCGTAATGACATTTTTCTTTTGACCGTATGTGATAAACCGATTCGACGGGCAACACAGCAACTATTCCGTCTCCTTCCTCACCAGTATGTGCCGCATCCATAATTGCTGTTGCCACTTTTTCTGCCCGACCGACATCAATAAAAATCTCAAGTCGAACGTTCTGGCATAACCAGTCCGGTTTAAAAAAATCAATGTGCTCACCAAAACCTTTGACTTTGGTGACGCTAATACCTGGTACGTTTAGTTTTCTCAAACATTCTTCAACCTTCTCCAAACGTTCAGGTCTTATAATTGCCGTTACCTTACGAAATTTCATATTCATTACCTCCAGGTTTCCGGGCTGTTATTTCCAGCTCTACTATTACAGCTCTACTTCCCCAATTCTTTTTTCATACTCTCAAATTCATCCTTATCAATTTCACCGGATGCGTAACGTTTTTGCAGAATTTTAAATGGTGTTTCAACATTCGCCCCCAGTTGTCCTGATGGACCACCTATCATCATCATTGCTAGATAAACCACTACTAGTATCAAGATACTCCAGATTATCCACATGCTTATACCCATACCTGTGCCCATCATTAATCACCTCACTTCTCACGTAACTTATTTATCTTTGTTCATCTATGCCTTTCCATCTACTGTCAGTTTTTTATATTCTCACGTGGTTAATTTCATGCCGACTTACAACTTTAATCTGCGTAAACGCAGTGAATTAGTGATAACCGAGACAGAACTAAAACTCATTGCCGCAGCAGCAATAATGGGGGACAGTAATATCCCGAACGCCGGGTACAGAACACCCGCGGCTACTGGTACACCCATTGAGTTATAGATAAAGGCAAAGAACAAATTCTGTCGGATGTTATTCATCACTGCGTGGCTGAGTTTTATGGCACGAACGATGCCTCGCAGATCACCTTTAACCAAGGTAACGCCGGCACTTTCCATCGCTACATCTGTACCCGTGCCCATGGCGATGCCGACATGAGACTGTGCCAGTGCAGGTGCATCATTGATGCCGTCACCTGCCATGGCAACAATTTTGCCTTCGGCCTGTAGCTGCTTGACGATGCTGGCTTTCTGATCAGGCAGCACTTCTGCTTCGACGCGATCAATATTCAGTTTGCTGGCAACGGCATGGGCCGTCGTTTTACTGTCGCCGGTTAGCATGACAACGTTTATACCCGCTTTATGTAACTGATCGATGGCTTCTGCTGTTGATTCTTTTATCGGATCGGCGACACCAATTAATCCAGCCGCTTTACCATCAATGGCGAAAAGCATGACGGTTTGACCACCGGCGCGTCTCATATCTGCCTGTTCGGGTAAATCACCCACGTCGATTGATAGACTCTGCAATAGCTTTATATTGCCCAGTGCCACACGATGACCATCAACACGACCGGTTACCCCTTTTCCGGTTATCGATTCAAAATCCAGTGTTGTTGCCAGCGTGATATTTCTTGCTTCTGCGCCTTGAACGATAGCTTCCGCCAGCGGATGTTCACTGGCACGTTCAAGACTGGCCGCCAGTCTCAGGATTTCATCTTCGTCAAAACCGGATGTTGCTAAAACCGTTTCCAGTTTTGGTTTGCCTTCGGTCAATGTACCGGTTTTATCAACCACCAGTACATCGACTTTTTCCAGTGTTTCCAATGCTTCGGCATTTTTAACCAACACGCCCATGGTTGCACCTTTACCCGTTCCCACCATGATCGACATAGGTGTTGCCAGTCCTAACGCACAGGGGCAGGCAATAATTAATACAGCCACAGCATTGACGATAGCGTGGGCAAGCCGTGGTTCTGGCCCCCAAAAACCCCAGACAACCATAGTGGCAACCGCAATCAATACCACCACGGGAACAAAATAACCCGCCACAATATCTGCCAGTTTCTGGATCGGCGCTCGTGAACGCTGAGCTTCGCTGACCATATGGACTATCTGTGAAAGCAGCGTATCCGCACCTACTTTTTCAGCGCGCATCAGCAGACTGCCCGTACCGTTTACCGTGGCACCGATAACACGTTCACCCTGATTTTTTTCGACGGGTATCGGTTCGCCGGTTACCATGGATTCATCGACCGAACTGTTTCCATCGGTAACCGTGCCATCAACTGGTATTTTTTCTCCCGGTCGAACACGCAGTACATCGCCGACGACAACCTGTTCTAGTGGAATGTCTTCTTCACTGCCATCATCGCGAACGATACGTGCGGTATTAGGTGCGAGACCGAGTAATAATTTTATCGCTGCATTGGTTTGGCTACGTGCGCGTAATTCCAGCACCTGACCTAACAGCACCAGTGCCGTGATGACAGCGGCGGCTTCAAAATACACATCGACCAGTCCGCCTTCCATCTGCATGACCGCTGGAAAAATATCAGGTAACAGTAATGCGACCACGCTGTAAGTCCAGGCGACTGACACACCAAGTCCGATAAGGGTAAACATATTGAGGTTCCAAGTTCTAACCGATTGCACTGCGCGCACATAAAACGGCCAACCACCCCAAAGCACTACCGGTGTAGCCAGAACAAATTCGATCCACTGCACCGTATGCATGGCCAGTCCAACTGGTAACCATGAAGGCATAAGGTCTGCCACCATGGCGAGGACAAAAACAGGGAATGCCAGTACCGAGCTAATCCAGAACCGGCGTGTCATATCAATTAGCTCTGTATTATCTTCTTCACTGGTTATAGTTTTGGCTTCTAACGCCATGCCGCACTTAGGGCAGCTTCCAGGATGATCCTGAATAATCTCCGGGTGCATCGGACAGGTGTATTCAATTTTTGTTTCTATTACCGGCAACCCTTTTGATTCCAATGCCATGCCACACTTGGGGCAGGCGCCTGGTCCTTGTTGTTCGATTTCTGGATGCATTGGACAGGTGTATATAGCTGAAGGACTAGGTGCCAGATTACTACTGTCATCTGGGCGATCACTGTCCTTTACAGAAACAGGTTTTATATAGACATCGGGCAATTTTTTAAATTTTTCTTCGCAATGCGAACTGCAGAAATAATAATCCTGATCTATGTAATGGATATGATGTTCACTGGTTTCGGTGACGGTCATCCCACAAACAGGGTCAGACAGTTTCTGTTGACTTGCGAGCTCTTTATTTTTATCCAACATAGTATTTTCTCCCTTGATCTTCTCTTATTCGAACTGATTTATTCGCCAGGGCCAGGACCTGTCATTCTCAATTCAGGCGTTACAGCCTGCAGAAATTGATATTGAAGTGCTGAATGGCCATTTTTATAGTGAAGACTTTTATGCATCACGTCGATCACCTTGCCATCTTTGGAAAACTGCAGAATATATAATTCGGGAATACCGGCTTCTTCACCTGTTGAATATAACCAACCGTTATTACCGTTTGGTAAAATTATTTTACGAACAGGACCACCATGATGTGCAAAAGCTTCCTGTTTATTTATTAAACCCAATGGGTAATTACTCAAAACTTTTTCCGGTTCATGCCTGAACGAAAATGTCGGTGGCATTTGTTTTTTTATCTGGTCAGCAAATGCAGAACCTGACACGACAATAAATACAATAATAAAGATATATTTTTTAATTCCTGTTACTCTCATAACTGTACCCTCACTTTTTTAGCTAGTTTTTTAACAAATTAAAAAATCTTTTTAATTCATCTTCGGTAGGCTGTTTTCTAAATACAACTGTCCCATCGACAATCAAATTAGGTGAATGTCGTATACCATATTTCTGAATCAATACTGGATTATCATCACAATAAATTACCTTGTGATCTATTCCAATATCATCCAGCTCTCTGGAAAAGTTTTTGTAGTGACTACAATTTTTTGTTGCCATTATCATTACATTCATTTTTATCTCCTACAGTTAATGTTTAATTTTTTTATAATCAGGGTATAAACTGCGTTTTTATTGACCCCACTTCCATCCGTTATTTAAAAATGGACTTCCATGTCCCAAGTACAGGAGTCTCCCTAAACTTTATAAATAGATCCTATTTACCAAAAGTTTCTCTGATATAAAACAACACCGCTTTTATGCCAGGCTCATCCAAGTTGGGATTGCCACCTTTTGGCGGCATAGCCATTGGTGAGTCTTCACTCTGAAAACCATTGGTAATATGATCAATTAACACAGGGTCTGATTTTGATAAAACACCATCACTGCTAGTGAAGTCTGGCGTTCCCGGGAAGGCGCCCATACCATCACCACCATGGCAGGCGATGCACGTTTTATCGTAAGTTTCCTTTGCTGTGACACCTTTACTGATTACTGCTGCGACCAACGTAGAACCTGACGCCACAGATTTGGTATTAGATGCCTGCAGGAAAGTAATCAAGTCTCTTGTTTCCTGCCCGGTTAAACCCGCACGTACACGCATGTGAAAAGCGGTTGATATCCACTGATCATCACGCAGTTCTTTTGGACCACGCATGTTATGACAACGATTACAGTTGTCTGCCCATACTTTAGAGCCTTCAGAAAAGTTACCCGCTGCAGGGAAATCAGCTGCCTGTGCAGTTGTTACCAGACCACCTGAGGCCAGCAGACAAGCTGACAATAGTGCCGAACGTCGTATTGTTTTGTTGAAATATTTCATCTCTTTCTCCTCAGAATCCGTAAGCCAGTTGCAACATGGTGCGGTCTGCGTCACTATCAGCACCCTCCAGACCATCGTTTAATTCATGCGTTAACTTGGCGATAAAGTTATTGGTCACCAGATAATTCACACCAATTGCCGTCTGCTTCTGATCGACACTGCCATGTGGTGAATCATAATCGGTATAACGCAAGACACCTTCCCATTTGGTGTTCGGTAGCCGGTAGGCAGCCTGGGTGTACCAGGTTGTCCACTCTGCCGCTTCGCTTGCTGTTACCCCGGTGGTGGCTTCACCGACCTCGGTTTTAACAAATTCACCACGCAGGCTCATATTGCCGGTAAACCAGACAAAGTCTGCACCGATAACATCGTAATCACGTGGGGTTTCACCTGATATCGAACCAGCTATTGTTTCATCGTCAGATTCAATATTTGTGACGGTCGCCATACCAGTGACAAAAGACAGACCTATTTCAACTGAGGCTATCGGTAGTATGCCAATGCGACCGCCATAGGTTTTTTCACCATCGACATCAGCGCCGAAACCTTCAGCGGCAACACCGTCGAGTTCATACTCGAAACCGCCGGCACCATCATCTTCGGCTTCCGCATTTATCTCGGGGCCATTGGCAACATACACGGCATAGTTAGCACGCATACTTCCCATGGGAAAACCTCCACGAACCTGAAAGCCCAGGTCTGAAACCGGCGCGGCACCATCATGACCAAAGCCCGGTGGTGCTGAAGCCAGTTTATTAATCCATGATGGATGTAAATTCTGCCTGAATTGGCCAATGGGACTTAGAAACTTACCGGCAACCAATACCGCATAATCACTCATAAACCAGTCAAGCGTCATGTATTCCAGTGCCACTTCGGTTTCGCCATCTTCTCCGACTTCAAATTCCAGTTCGGCTTCCATCATCACCGTATCACGGTACTGATAATGAAAAATAGGCGCGAAGGTACCAACAACAAAACTGCCGTCTTCACCTTCTGTTTTTACATAACCGACATCCGCATAACCGGACATGTGCACTAAAGTATTCGGATTTTTCCATTCAGCTGCCTGCTGAACTTCGGTATTTAATGCCGTTACCTGATTTTGCAGGGCATCAAGTTGCTGCTGTATATCAGCATTACTGGTCTCAGCCGATGCCATTACCGGAATTGCCAGAGAAACTGCCATCGAAATCGACTGGACCAGCAATTTTCTTCTGAACGAATAACATGAAGTTTTCATGATGTTCACTCCTCATTGAGTTAATAAAATGTATGAATAAATTTTTTGTATCGTTTGACTCTATTTTTAAGCATGCTTGTGTAACGTGCATGCGCCAGTAAAAAACAAACCCATTTACATTGGGTGTCTGGCTAAAATAACGACTCCTGCAGGAGTCTTAAACGATGGGGGGACGGATATCGGGAGTGATTATCTGATTATGATATTGAACGAAATATTGAGTTGAAAATTGAATAAGAGACAAAGATTGAGAAGAATATTGATTAAATAATATAAAAGCAGAAACATGATTTGGACTATGACCGCATGATGTCATGCCAACACAAGCGACACAGCTATCAGCACATTGATCACAACAACCTTTTTGTTTCATTGATTGATGCATTGCGTTGTCGATTACTGTTGGTTGATTTGTCATAGCTGAATGCCCGCTATGATCTGACATGTCGGAACCAGGCGTAGACATGAGCATAGCCGAGCTCATTTCATGACAGACCTCTTTGTCTTTTGAATACGGTGAGATATCAGCTGACGCAGAGAGCGGCAACCAAACCAGAGACACGGCTAAAATCCAGCATAAAATTGTGTGAACTTGTTTTGTCATTGTTTTATCTATTTACACTAACAAATGTCTGCGACTGAGTTATAGAATAATGATTATCATGTCTGACATTATGACATAAGTCAATTTTTACACTCTTTTAACAAATCACTATAAGGAAACTGCTAACACCAGCTAGCCTCACCATGATCTGGGTTATGTATTAACTCGCGTACATTAGCATCGATGATACGGTAACCCACATTGCCATAGAGAAGTTGTCGTCCCTCATTTAATACCAGCGTTGGACTGCCGGGCACTTTGTAAGCATGTCTTGCTTCGTCATCTTTATGCAGTTCAGCATGTGCCTGGCCAGAATCGATTAATTCATGTATTTTCTCTATCGGCAAATCCAGTTTTTTTGCAATTTCATCCTGTACACAAACACGAGCGATATCTTTGCCTTCTCTAAAAAACATGTCACGAAATAACCAGATAGCTTGTTCAAAACAGCTACGGCCATTGTATATTTCTAATGGTGCATTATCTATTTCACCACTGGTCGTTAACCGTTGAATCGCTTTTAGATAAAGATGCGCTGAGGTGGATGTCTCCGGTGCTACTTTCGTCCATAGGTCAGGTAAGATAGAAATATGTGGCCAGTTTTTTGCTACTTCCTGAAGATGTGCATTAAAACCCGACAAGCCACCTTCATCTTTCCACACATTGTTAACATGCTGCTTACCTGCACCAAAGATAGGAACAAAGCGATAATCGATTCTTATTTCATCAGCAAAATCGCGCTTTAATTCATCCAACCGTATCTGCCCCCCATAGGCCCAGATACACAATACATCACTGAAATATTCTATTTTAATGGTCATTCAGGCTTTCCTTTTTACACGTTTTTATCTTTCAAACCCATGCTTTTCCAAAGTAGAAAGACGGCGGGAATGACCACCAGTGTCAAGATGGTCGCACTTACCATGCCACCCACCATGGGTGCTGCGATTCGTCGCATCACTTCAGAGCCCGTACCGCCACCCAACATAATCGGTAAAAGACCCGCAATAATAGCGGCAACGGTCATCATGATAGGCCGCACTCTTAAAAGTGCACCATCAATCACTGCAGAACGAACTTCGTCCACTGTCAGCTTGGTGCCAGCTTTATCTACCGCACTCTGATGCTGCTGCAGCGCCTGATTTAAATAAACCAACATAATGACACCGATTTCCACGGCGACACCCGATAAGGCAATAAAGCCAACACCAACGGCAACAGACATATTGTAATCAAGCAAATACAATAGCCAGAAGCCGCCAACCAGCGCCATAGGCAAGGTACCCATAATAATGGCCACTTCCGTCAAATTACGAAAGTTCATGTATAACAGCAACACAATGATGACCAGTGTTACCGGTACTACCGTTGTTAACCGTTCCACCGCGCGAACCATGAATTCATACTGACCGGACCAGGAGATCGAGTAACCTGCTGGCAGTTTGATATTATCTGCAACGACTTGCTGCGCATCCTTCACATAAGAACCCAGGTCACGGCCTTCGATATCGATATAGATCCAGCCATTGAGACGTGCGTTTTCAGTTTTGATCATACCCGGTCCATTGTCGATTCGGATATCCGCGACTTCAGCCAGTGGGATACGAGCACCCGCTGGTGTCACTACAGGCAAGTTGCGTAATTTTTCCAGTGAGTCACGTACATCACGCGGATAACGCACGTTGATTGGGTAACGCTCCAGACCTTCCACTGTCATCCCTACACGCATGCCACCCAGAGCTGTTTTTACCACTTCCTGAATATCGGCAATGTTGAGTGCAAACCGCGCCGCTTCACGGCGTTTTATATCCACCGTGACATAACGCCCACCTGCCACACGCTCCGCATAGACAGAGACTGTGCCCGGCACATCGTTAAGCACTTTTTCGATTTCTTTACCGATGTCCTCAATTACCGTCAGATCAGGACCCGCAACTTTAATACCGACCGGCGTTTTAATACCGGTCGCCAACATGTCGATACGATTTTTAATCGGCATAACCCAGGCATTAGTCAGCCCCGGGAACTGGATCAGCTGATTCAGTTCCATCTTGAGCTTGTCCATGGTCATACCTTCTCGCCATTCATCATGCGGTTTGAGAAGAATAGTGGTTTCGATCATGGTTAACGGTGCGGGATCGGTTGCCGATTCAGCACGACCCACTTTGCCAAAAACTCTTTTAACTTCTGGCACGGTTTTAATCAATTTATTGGTTTGTTGTAAGAGTTCCTGCGCTTTACCAATAGATACAGCAGGAAAGGTGCTTGGCATATACAATAAATCACCTTCATCGAGATCCGGCATAAACTCTGAACCCAGTTGTGACAGTGGCCATGCACCAGCAGCAACGACTAACATAGAAACTGCCAATACCGTTTTTGGGGCATGAAGAACCAGATTAATAAACGGTTTGTAAGCTGCGACTAACACACGATTAACCGGGTTTTTATGTTCAGGTATTATATGACCACGGATAAAATATCCCATCAATACCGGTACCAGCGTTATTGAAAGTAAGGCAGCACCTGCCATGGCAAATGTTTTAGTAAACGCCAGCGGTGCAAACATACGGCCTTCCTGTGCTTCCAGAGTAAATACCGGCAGGAAACTTAAAGTAATAATAAGCAGTGAGAAGAAAAGAGGCGGACCAACTTCCTGTGCGGCTTTGCGGATTAGCTGCCAGCGGTTCTCCTCTGTCACCTCTGTTTGTTCCATATGTTTATGCACGTTTTCTATCATCACGATAGCGGCATCCACCATGGCGCCAATGGCAATCGCAATACCCCCTAACGACATAATATTGGCATTGATACCAAGACGTTCCATAACAATAAATGCTATCAATATTCCGACTGGTAGCGAAAGTATAATAACGAGTGCTGAGCGTAAGTGAAAAAGAAACACTGCACACACCAGGGCAACCACAATAAACTCTTCCAGTAGTTTCATGCTAAGCGTATCAACGGCGCGATTGATTAATGCCGAACGATCATAAGTCTCGACGATTTCAACACCTTCGGGTAGACTTCGAGCAAGCTCCTTGAGTTTTGCCTTGGCACCGTTGATTGTGGTTAAGGCATTTTCACCAAAACGCATAACAATAACACCACCAACGACTTCACCCTCACCATCAAGTTCTGCAATACCACGCCGAAGCTGGGGCCCTAAACGAATTTGCGCAACATCTTTTAACAGTATCGGGGTACCCTGTTCGTTCACACCCAGCGGAATATTTTTTAGATCATCTAATTCATCGATATAACCTGTGGCACGCACCATATATTCTGCTTCGGCCATTTCTATAACGGAACCACCCGTTTCCTGATTGCCGCGTTGTATTGCTGTTCTGATTTTTGATAGTGGCAGGTTGTATGCACGCAAACTATCAGGGTCAAGGATCACCTGGTATTGTTTTACCATACCGCCAATAGTCACCACCTCAGAAACACCCGGTACGGTTTGCAGTTCATATTTTAAAAACCAGTCCTGCAGGCTTCGCAGTTGCGATAAGTCGTGTGTGCCACTGCGATCAACCAGTGCATATTCATACACCCAGCCAACACCGGTTGCATCCGGTCCTAGCTCAGGTCGCGCGTTTGCAGGTAGCTTGCTTGCTACCTGGCTCAAATATTCAAGTACACGAGATCGCGCCCAATATAAATCTGTACCGTCTTCGAAAATAACGTAGACATAGGAGTCGCCAAAAAATGAATAGCCACGTACGTTAACGGCTTTTGGCACTGACAGCATTGCGGTGGTTAATGGATAGGTTACCTGGTCTTCCACTACCTGTGGTGCCTGACCGGGATAGCTGGTTTTGATGATAACCTGTACATCGGATAAATCGGGCAATGCATCTAATGGCGTTTGTTTAACAGAATAGACACCAAGTCCAATCAAAATAAAGGTCAACATCAACACCATAAAACGGTTGTCGATTGACCAGTCGATAATTTTTGCAATCATGACTACATCTCCCCTTTGTTCATTTTATGAACGGAAGTAATCAGGTAACCATTATTGCGCTGTTCCAGCTGGAACATAACATTGTCATCAATCGACAAGCCGCTGATATCAACGCCATCTGCTACAGAAAAGTCCATGGTCATTGCGGGCCAGCCAAGATCTTCAATCGGTTCGTGTTGTAATTTCAGTTTTCTGTCTTCGGACATAAGCATTTTAATTACACCGCTGCCAGATACTTTTATAGATTCCTCGGCATCCTGCATATCACTCATATCTTCACCGGTTGGCTCAGACATACGCGTCAGACTTGCGCGCATACTTGCTTCCGAATCGATAAGAAACTGCCCCGAAGTGACGATTTTATCTCCAGCATTAACGCCATTGAGTATCTCGACATAATTACCACTTTCGATCCCCGATTTCACTTCACGCGCTTCAAACTTGCCCTCACCCAGATCGATAATGACACGCTCATTACGACCGGTACGAATAAGCCCCTCCAGTGGAATAACAATCGTATTTTCTTTTGCACCGCCATATATTTTCACGTTGGCATACATATTCGGTTTAAGACGCTCACCAGGATTATCAAAACGTAGCCGTACTTTCAGGGTACGTGTTTTTGGATCCAGGCTAGGATAAATATATTCGACTTTACCCTCCCATATTTTTCCGGGAATATATGAAAGGCTGACTTCTGCCATCTGGCCGACTTCGACCCACTCTGACTGACGCTCAAATACTTCAGCCAACAACCAGACGCTAGACAAATCACCTAATGTCATTACCTTCATAGAGGGTTTAACAAACATACCTTCACGCACCGGCAACTCTGAGACAACACCATCCTGTGGTGCGTAGATAGAGATACGCTGTTTTACTTTTTTATTTTTCTGAAGTTTTTTAATCTGTGATGCAGATATGCCTAAAGCTGATAGACGTTCTTTGGTTGCCCCTATCAGTCCTTTATTGCCTGTAGATAATGCTGTAACCATTTCTTCCTGTGCATTAACCAACTTGGGCGAATAAACATCAAAAAGAAAGTCTCCTTTTTTGACCCGTTCACCTTCTGATTTAACAGCCAGTTTTTCGATCCAGCCTTCGGTACGCAAATGAATATGACTCACCTTTGATTCATCATAATCAACATAACCGACGGTATCGATACCACGCCATAAACGAGTCAGCTCTGCTTTAGCTGTGCGAACACCAAGATTTTGCACAACTGTCGGCGAAATGGTTACCGTACTGCCATCTTCGTCTGCGCCGGCATAGAAAGGAATTAAATCCATTCCCATCGGGGATTTTCCGGCTTTATCCCGGCGGTAGTTAGCGTCCATCGGTGCTACCCAATACATAACTTCTTTTTCTTCCGCCGCGACAGCATTAGTCGTACCAGTAATATAAAGGCTATTGGTAACCAACAGTGTGGTCAGTAATTTGATCATATTATTAACTTTCATTGTTCGTATCCTCTTTATAATCGCCAGTGATGTATAACAGTCTTGCCTGTGCAGCAGCACGATCTATGTGTACCCTTAAGTCTTCCAGGCGAATATCTAATTCAGTAATTTGTGCACGCATCAAGGTGTTAAACTCAGAGACGCCGCTTTGATAGGCTTTTAATGCAGCTTTAGAATTATTTTTTGCTGCTGTCAGCAAACTGTTTTTATATAATTGCTCACGTTCACCTAAGCGCAACCAGAGATGCTGGTTTTTTTCATAAAGCTGTTTTAGTTTTCGTAACTGGTCATCTTTAGAATAGCGTGCAGCAGAAACTTTTTGCTGGTTTGCTGACACCGTTTTATCCTGTCGATTACCAGTAAATAAAGGGATATCCAGACTAATCATTGCCGTTGCAAAGTCCGGCCTTTCAGACCCATCAGGGTTATTGCCAGAACGAAACCCGTAATCGACCAATAAACTCCAGCCCGGTTTATAATCCTGTTTTGCCATCTCGGTCATCTGCTTGCTGGCATCAACTTTGGCACTTTCTGCGCGGATTAACGGGTGCTGCGGAATCATATGGTTTAAATCAACTTTTTCCGGCAATGCTGGTAGTTGCGGGAACTCCATACTGATACTGCTCCAGGCAACATCACCTATCCATTGCGCTAACATCGCACGGTAACCCTCTTCCCTTGCCTGTATTTTTGTCGAACGGTCATCAAGCCGTGATAATTCCAGTCCAGCAAGCACTACATCCTGCTGATTGACCCTTCCTGCGGCATAATTGGATTCTGTTATTTTTACCAACTCAGAAAATAGTTTTCGAGTTTCTCTGATAATTTGGTAGGCAGAAACTTCGTAGTATAGATTTAAGTAAGATTCACGCACATCTCTTAAAATTTTAAGCTCTGCATTACTCGCCATCGCCAGTGCGGATTTAGATAAATACTGTGATTGCTTCTGTTTAATCGAAAGCACGTCACCGCGAGGAAAGCTTTGCACAATGCCCACTTTTAACTGCGTCATCTGTTCCTGCTGCAGATCAAAACTATCAACGGGCACATTAACCGCACCTAAACGTAATTTAGGGTCGGGCAACGTATCGTCAGCAACCGATTCATCAACAAATGAACGTGATGTTGCTTTAAAACTTTCTATGGAAGGATCGGATTGAATAGCAAGTTGTTCAGCTTGTTTTAGATTCAATGCAGAGGCATTATTTGCAGACAACATGCCAACAACAAAAATCAGGCCAAACAATAACTTACTAAATTTTAAAAATCGTACTAAATATGAATGACACATGGTCAACTCCATAACTAAAAATCGGTTCTTAATATTTGATCAACGACCTACGCAGATCAAAGTATCAAAATAGATGATATTTAACTATGAGAAACCAGTGGAGGACGAAAAGGTGGAGTAAATTCTTTTTTAATGAGATCAGTAATCAGCGTTACTGGACCTGGAATATTTGTAAAATTGGGGATATAGGATGATTCTTGTATAAGCAGCGAAGCAGATATGCTCATATCACAATTACTTGTACAAATGCTTTTTCCTGAACAGCAGCCATGTGAATTTTCAGATTTTTTTTGATCACTTGTACTGGTAGCCATCGACATGGCCACCATATCATGGTCATCAGAGTAACCAGACACTACAGTACTGCTTTTAGCATTTTGGTCAGCATTCATGCCCGCAATATGGTTATCCAAGCTTAAATCCATATTGCTGCAGTGTGTTTGCTGCATTGCCATCACACTACGCAACGGTGCAAACATCAGTAGTATGATGAGCACATAGTGTAATAGCTTATGTCGGTTAATCTTCACAATTGGATAATAGCCGTTTTATTGCCGTGTTTCAATGTTATACAGATGACTGATTAGTCAAATACATATAAAAGAAGTTCCTTTCAATAGAAAGGACACCTGCTTTGACATTGAATTTATACCTTTTTAAATACGATCGTAATATGATATAGATCAATATCAACAACTTTTTCAAGCATAATCAGGCAAGTTCAGAATACACCTTAACTTCTTCTGGCTCCAGCTGAGTGTATATAACGGAGCAGTAATAAATCCATAATTACTTATAACTTACTTGCTTTAAAATTTCATCAAAGGCTAAACCATATCTCTAGAAGTTTTGATAAATGCGATCTACTCATCTGTTGATTGAGGAAGCGTCATCAATATTTTTGCTTCATTTTTTCGTTTATGAAAAAACAAAAAGGCCGATACATGAAAGCCATCAATTTCAGCCACCTTACCAACGTT
Source organism: uncultured Thiotrichaceae bacterium (assembly GCA_964485705.1). Lineage (GTDB taxonomy): Bacteria > Pseudomonadota > Gammaproteobacteria > SZUA-229 > SZUA-229. The sequence goes on along the minus strand of CAZALW010000017.1, from coordinate 901 downwards.
AGGCGCATAAAAGGTATAACGTTTGTCTTTTATATTTACGGCACCAATGTTAATTTCATAATCATCAGAAATAAGAATAGCATCAAACTTCCCGGCTGGAGTTGTGATTTCAAAACGACCTTCATAGGCTTTATTCGAAAGCAATTCTCCTTGGTAAGCAATTGTATCGGGGTCGGATGTTTCGTATACATTTAAACTACTTTCACTTTTCCAGTGTTGGCCCTGTTGAGCTCCTGCAGGCAATAATAAATGTGGTGTAAATTCTACTCGGTAACCCGAATCAACATCAGTCTGTGCCACCAGGTGAATGCTACCCTTACTATCAGCTTTCCATTCTTCAATAAAATCATTATCAATTTTTAGAGACCATTTCCTTAATCCGCTAACTTTATTGTCAAATTCACCACGTAATTCATACTTGGTATTGGTGCTCTTATCATCCTTTAATATCATCTTATAAATATACTTTCCAGGCCTGCCAGCAATATATCTATATGGATCATTGATAACAATGGCTGGAAGAGATTTTCCTACGACATTATTTCCTAATGGAGTTAAATTATTTCTTAATTCCACCTCTTGTGCAGTGATTTCTTCGGCAAATATTTGGCTGCTAAAGAATATTGAAAGTAAAACGAAATATAATTCTGTATTCTTTATTTTTAAAAGCATAACTATTTACTTTGTGTATGAAGTGTTTCTCAACTGATTGAACAGAGATGGTGATCAAGCATCTGAATTTTTAATGTCTTATTATGTAATAATAAATTTATCAGATACTTTCCTTGGATCTTTCGCTCAGCAAATATTTTCGCAGCTTTCTTTCACTTCGCATGACATAAAGTATGTACACTTTATTTTTTTCAATACGATAAATAATACGGCAAGGATCAACCATAAT
>CAZALW010000016.1:0-22262 GCA_964485705.1 uncultured Thiotrichaceae bacterium | reverse complement strand
TTAGGCTGTGGTGATAAGGATTATTTACAAATGCAGCAATGGCAGACCAGTGTTAGTGGTGGCATTCATGCCTCTCATAGCATTCGAGCTTTTACTGATGACGAACAAAAAATTCGTGCCTACTATTTCTTTAGTGGCAAAGCTCTGGGCAGAAATAATAAAAAACTGGCAGAGCTTATGTTTGAAACATTAAATAATGTACGTTTTGATGAAGAAGATCGCATTGCAGAACTTATTACTCAGATGCGTACCCGTCGTGAACGTAGTGTTACCGGTAGCGGACATTCGTTAGCGATGACGGCTGCAGCCAGTGGCTTAAGCCCGATTGCATTACTAAACCACCAGTTTGGTGGTTTGGCCGGCATCAAGTCGCTCAAGGCGATGGATGATGCTCATGTTGACAGCAATAATAAACAGGCCAATAAGGCAAACATAAAACAAACTGCCCGATTGTTTGCATCAATCCACCAAAAAATAAAAGCCTCTGTACAATCTTATATGCTTACACTGGAGGCTGACAAAGTTGATGAAAGTGTTTCTGAGTTTGAAGCAGTATGGGAAAATGTATGGCAAAAAACCAATTCTACCAACAATAACTCATTTGGCCTACCAGTAATAAAGCAACAAACAAAACAAATGTGGATTGCTAATACCCAGGTTAATTTCTGTGCCAAGGCATACCCAACCGTTCCTATGGATCATAAAGATGCCGCAGCTTTATCGGTGTTAGGCGGCTTTATGCGAAACGGCTATTTACACACCGCCATCCGTGAACAGGGCGGTGCTTACGGAGGCGGTGCAACACAGGATACAAACATTGCTGCCTTTAAATTTTATTCTTATCGTGATCCGCGTTTGGTAGAAACACTTAACGATTTTGATAACGCGATTGACTGGGTACTTGAGAACAATCATGAAGACCGTCAGTTGGAAGAAGCAATTCTGGGTGTTATAGGTGGCATGGATAAACCGGGTTCACCAGCAGGTGAAGCAAAAGCCGCGTTTCATAATGAATTACATGACAGAAGCAGAGAAAAACTACAACAGTTCCGACAACGCGTTCTAAAAGTCACGCTTGACGATTTAAAACGAGTAACAGAAACTTATCTTAAAAAAGGTGAGGCGAGTGTTGCTGTGATTACCAGTGCGGCAACTCATGAGGAAGTGGGCGATCTTGGGCTTGATGTTATTAATTTATAAGGAATATTTCACCGAACCACGATTACCGAACCACGATTGCAGATAATATTTGACTCATACTATTGATGGTTTTAGGCACGTAGGTTGGGGTGAATGTTTTTTATGAACCCCAACAAGCATACACAGTGCCACTACTGTTGGGGTTCGTGCCTCACCCCAGCCTACATGCTGATGATAAAATTGGAGGTGGAAAACCATGAAAATTTTAGTTGCTATTGATTTTTCTGATATTACTGATCAGGTTCTTGCTCAATCCGCTATTCTGGCTAAAAGTTTACAGGCAGAAACTTGTTTGTTGCATGTCGTTGAAGCTAACTCGGATTATATACCTTATGATTACGATCCGGGTATCATGTATGCCATTGATCCTTCTGAAATGCGTGACCAGTATGCCCAACGTTTTCGTAAAGAGCATAAAACGTTACAGCAACATGCGGAAGACTTTCGTAACCACGGGCTAAATTGCAAAGCCCTTATGATACAGGGCGAAACGGTTAAAACTATTTTAGCTAGTGTTAAAAAATTATCAATAGATTTTATTGTGGCAGGATCACATGGAAAGGGCGCGATTAGTCAGCTACTGCTTGGTAGTACCAGCAAAGATTTGATTAAACAAACCTCGGTTCCCATTTATCTCATCCCTGTAATTAAAGCTGAACCATAAAGTAAGGAGCTTCTAAACAATTTGTGAAATGGCTCGTTGAGGTGAGGCACGAACCCCAACGAGCTATGTGCTTAATCCGGCAAAATATATATTAATAGTAATCCACAAGGCAAGTCCTATGTCCTGCAATCACTATAAGTTTAAACACCATCGTGACAGCCTGAAAAATAATCCCGCTTGTCACTACCTTGTTTTACACCACGCCATTATTATTCCTGTTTTCTGCGTATGTTTAATCCATGCCATGGGTATTGCCGCAGGCATGCGCCAGGTAGTGTTTATGCAGTTTGATATTGATGCAGATACTGAATACATCAAACCAGAAAATATCACACACACTCAGATACAATTATTAAATATCAAAATATACAATCATTTCAAACAATATTACTTAAGGTGAAAAAAAATGAAAGTCGCATATATATTTTCTACACAAGGCCACTCCGTATCTTACAAACTGGGTAAAATGATTCTTCCGCAACTTGAAGAGAATGCACATGGTGTTGACGTAGTTGGCATGTTCTTCTTCGAAGACAATGCTTATGTTCTACAAAAAAATAATCCTATTGGCGAACGTCTGGCAAAAATTGCAGCGGACAAAGGCATGTTATTGATGGCCTGTGATCAATGTGCTTATGAACGTGAGATTGATGGCAAACTGGTAGACGGTGCTGTCATTGGTTGTTTTCCGAATTTATATAGTGCGCTGTCAGGTAATATGCCTGATCAGATAATTACCTTATAAATAATAGCGCGCCGGATGAATATTTTTTATATTGGTTCATCTGGTGCCCTGTCTTTAGTTCCTTTCAAAAAGCTTTTATCTTTAAAACACACGATTCGCGCCGTAGGTGTTTTTAACCCTGTGGTACTACAGGATAAAGTCATTGCCTTAGAAAATGAATCGCTAGCGCTGGCAGCAAACCTGCATAATATTTTGCTGATAGATTTATCGCAACCGCTGGATGCCATTATCCAGCAATGTAAGAAATGTGCGATTGATATTATTTTGATGTCCTGTTACAGCAAACGATTGCCTGATGAATTGATTAAGCTCAGTGGTCACGGCAGCTTTAATATGCACCCATCATTATTACCGCACTATCGAGGCCCTGAGCCTGTTTTCTGGCAAATGAAACAGGCGAGTGACACCGGTGTTAGCTGGCATTTAGTTGAACATGATTTTGATGCTGGTGATATTGTTTGTCAGCAAAAAGTACCCGTTAATGAAGGCGCGATATATGCTGAAATTAATTCACAGCTGGCAAAGGCCGGGGCTGACTTAATGCTGCAACTGTTAGTGGATATTGAGGATGGTAGACTCAATAAAATTGTGCAAAATTCAGCAATGGCAAGTTATTATCCTTACCCGCAGCAGCAGGATTTTGTGCTGGATACTCAGAACTCAGCACAGCAGGCCTACAACTTTATGCGCGCAACACAGATTTTTGGCTTTTGTTACCGCTGTCAGCTTGAAAACCAGTGTTATCTTCTTAAACAGGCACTGGGTTATGACAATAAAACCAGCCTTGAAACGGCAGAAGTACAGGGTAATAAATTATATATCCCCTTTAAGGAAGGTGTTTTAATGGCGACATAGGCTGATAAAATATCATCTTAATCATAATAAGGTGGCAAGCCCATGTCAGAACTTATATTAGAAAAATATCAGCTGGTTGAAACCTGTTTGCAGGAAAAATTGGAAAACGGTACCACACGCTGCAATTTATGTTTATGGCGCTGTAAAATTAGCCACGGACAGCGCGGTTTCTGTCAGGCACACGTCAACCGTAACGGTACTTTATATAACCTGTCCTATGGCATTTTATCGGCAATTGATATTGATTTTATCGAAGAAAAACCGGTAAAACATTATCGCCCTGGCAGCAAAGTAATGTCTGTCGGTAGTTACGGTTGCAGTTTTCGCTGTGGTGGCTGCCACAATCTGAAAATTTCCTGGGGTGTCGAAACGCTGGATGATCTGGCGAAAGGGCAATCGACAGAAGTCTGGGTGCCACCACAAAAACTGGTGGATTCCGCACTTCGCGCCGGTGTTCAGGGTATCGCATTTACCTACTCAGAGCCGGCTGTGTGGCTGGAATACGTGCTGGATGTTTGTGAATTAGCGCATCAGGCGGGTTTATATACGGTATATGTTTCAAACAGTTTTGTTACTGATGAAGCACTGGAATTAATTGCAGGAAATATAGATGTACTGTGCTCCGATATTAAAAGCATGTCGGATGATTTTTATAAAGACATTTGTCGGCCAGCCAAAGTTGAGCAGGTGTTGGCATCCATTAAAAAAGCCCATGATCTTGGTATTCACGTAGAAACGCGTACCAATATTATTCCCGGCAAAAATGATGATCCGGAAGAGCATTATAAAATCGCCTGCTGGATACGCGATAATCTGGGCGTAGACAGTCCCTGGCACATAACAAAATTTTTCCCTGCATATAAACTCAGTGATGTGCCGGCGACACCAGATTACATGTTATTTGATGCCGAAGCACAGGCAAAACGTGCCGGATTAAGCAATATATACGTGTATAATGACAAGGGTTGCGACTGTGCCACTGAGAACAAACCCATTGAGGTTTATCTTAATAGCACAGCTGAAGAATTACACCAAATTAAACAATGTGCTGCGAGTTGCTGTGGTGATGATGGCGTATTGTTAAAAAAGTATGAAACAAATATTTAGAGGTTAAAGATGGTAAATAAAGTTCAATGTGTGGTTTTAAAGGTTGAAGCAGAAGCAATGGATACACCGCCACATCCCGGTGATTTAGGCGTGCGTATATTTGAAAATGTATCAAAAGAGGGCTGGAAAAAGTGGCTGGAGCGTTTGACCACCATTATTAACGAAAACGGTCTGAATACTGCGGATGTTAAAAATCTTGAGTTGATTGAAAAACACATGACGGGCTTCTTTTTTGACGAAGGCGATTATGGTCAGGCACCTGCTGGTTTTCAGGCTGGTGGTGGTAAAAAATAACCAAAAATTATCCGCGAAGAACGCAAAAGACGCGAAAAAAGCAGTGTTACATGGATGTAGCGTTTACGAACCAAAGGATGGATAAGCGTGGCTTTAGCATTGATATAAACAATTAAAAAAAATGCCGGAAATAACAGAGCATTATTTCGACCTTGTAACCCATTATTATTTTCGCTTTTTTTGCGTCTTTTGCGTTCTTCGCGGATTAATGCTTTTAAACGGTTTATCTCCAATTATCAGTTAAGTAATTTTAAATATCGGAGCAGTTACAAATTTAAGATGCGAATAAGCTTCTCGAATCGCCGCCGTCACCTGTTCTGGTGACTGGGCACTGGCAAAGATATAGCCTAAATACTGATTGCCTTCCGGCAGTGGTACTAGTTCGTGGCCGTGACCAATAATGATGTCAATTTTATCAATGTGGTTTATTTTATTCGCCTCCAGCAAACCTTCAACACGTTTTAATAAACCTTTTTTTGTTATCGGTATCATCATTACACCCCGTGCCTGATCGGGCATGCTTACTTTAATTGGTCGATCGATGGCTAACGAAATGGCTAGCTCTTCTATACCGAAGTTTCCATTATCCAGTAATCGCGCGCAGTCGCCACCGATAGTGCGCGAAGCAATTTCAAGAATCCAGACCTTGTTGTTTTTATCAATTCGACATTCTGCATGGATGGCACCGCTGCTTAAACCATAAGCGGTACAGGCTTTTTGTAACACCTGTTTTACTGTTTGTTGTAGTTGCCTGCTTAATGTGGAAGGACTGACATAAATAGTTTCTGCAAAATAGGGACCAGTAAGCGGGTCAGGTTTATCAAAGATAGTAATCGTGTTCAGCTTGTTATGATGTAGGAAACCTTCATAAGCAATCTCAATACCATCAATATAATCTTCAACCAAAATATGTGTTTGTATAAACCCGGGTATAAACTTGGGTACAAACTCGCCTGAAGCAGGCGCAATAATTGTTTTTAAACGTTTACATGCACTAACAAACTCATCTTTGTTATTAACTCGTATAACACCTTTGCTGGCTGTCATATTTAATGGTTTTAACACGCAAGGCCATGACAGCCCTGCCATCTGTTTTTGTACCGGCAGTGTCAAATCCAGTAAACAATGAATGGGAACCGGGCTACCCGCTAATGCTAATTGTGCACGTGCCAGATCTTTACGAGTGGAATACAAAGCGGCTTCAGGTGGGTTGTGTGGCAGGTTTAACAATTTAGCGGCACGGGCAGCTAGCTCAACCGTTTGATCGTCACTGCCCAGGATTCCTGCAAAAGGTTTTATCTTGTTTGCTTTTAAAATATTTTCAAGTGCAGAATCAGTATCATCAAAATCAATATGAAGTCCATTTGCCACTTCAGAGACAAGTGAATGTTTGCCTGCAGAGGCAATAGTGACATCAAGACCAAGTCTGTTAGCCGCTTTAATATAGGGCGCTATACGATAACTGTTGTGATGCGAAATGAGTAATAATCGTTTTTTGTCGATGTGTGGCATGTCGTGTGAGAACAAGGAATCATCGTAAAAAAAGCTGTAATTTGAAACAGTACAGCTGTATTTCGCCAATGTGTAGCTGTCAGACTTGTGTGTACATGGGGTTGTTTTCAGCCAGACGTAACCAGCCTTTCACAATTCTGTAGATAAGCCAGATAGCGTTAGCGAACAGCACAAAGTAACCTACAACTACAAAAAGAGTGATAAAGCCGATAATTGACCACAATACGCTGAACCAGAATGTTCTGATTTGCCAACGGAAATGTGATTCCAGCCAGGTTCCTGATACATCGTCTTTTTTTATATAGTTAATAACAACAGCGATGATAAAGGTAATGCCAAACAGGAATGAAGCTGCCTGCAGTGCATAAATAATCGTGGTGGTTAATTTTTGAGACGATGAGCTATTGTTCATTATTGTCCTAAGTTCATCACTCATTTAGGCTTCCTTATCCATACTCACTTAAACTGGTGTTTTAGCCACAACCACCACCAGAAGAGCCACAACCACCGCATGAGCCACCGCTGCTGGAATTAGCAAATACATTTTTGAAGACAAAACTGGCATTAGCGCCTTCTGTCTGGTAATCGATTTCTACTCCTTCAAGAAACCCTAACGCAACGGCATCAACATGCACTTTAAGGCCATCTTTTTCCAGGACTGTATCAAAAGATGTAGTTTGGTCAACAAAAGTCATGCCATAAGACATGCCACCACAACCGCCACCAGAAACAAAAATTCGTATACCATTTACGCCATCTTCACTTTCGGTAAGGGCAAGCAGTTGTTTGACTGCTTCATCAGAGACTTTAACTTGATCGGTTAACTGAGTATTAAACTGGACTTGAGACATGAGTCTTCTCCTGCATAGTATTATTAATGTAATAATTTTAACATTATTATACTTTTTTTTCTTACCGTTATTTCCATATAAAACAAGTAGATATACTAACGGGCATCTCTATTAATTCGTGAACATGAATCTTGAGTCCAAAATTTGCCATATTTTCGTTGTAAATCTTTGCAATAGCCCACTATTACGTGCGATTCACGCCTTGAAATAGCATATTTTGAATCTCAATCAGTATCTTCATATCCAGAATTAATAGAGGTATTCTAACGAGACAGATGCAAAGGATAGAGCACCTAAATCGCCTGTGCACGCTCTATCATTTCATTTGCATGTGCCAGTGATTGCTCGGTAATTTCAAGCCCGCTCAACATACGAGCGACTTCCTGTCGACGTTGGTTTTCATCCAGTGTGACAACCTGACTGGTGGTTTGTTTATTGACAGTTTGTTTTTCTACACGTAAGTGATGATGCGCCTGTGATGCAACCTGTGGCAGATGGGTGATACAAATAACCTGATTTGCTGCACCTTTTTCTATCTGAGATAAAACGCGTAAATGTTGACCGACAATTTCTGCAATACCGCCACCAACTCCACTATCAACTTCATCAAAAATAAGTGAGGGGATTTTGCTGTTATTGGCAATAATCATTTGAATCGCCAGGCTAATACGCGCCAGTTCGCCACCTGAGGCGACACGTGCAATGGGTTTACATGTCTGGCCGGCATTTGCGGTGACGGTAAATTCAATTTGATCCAGCCCAAAAGCTGAGCGTTTTGTGTCTGTGTGGTTATTCGCAGGGTTACTAGCATGCTTAACAGTGATTTCAAATCTGCCACCGGACATGCCCAGTGTTTGCATTGATTGGGTAATCGCTTTATTGAGTTTGTTTGCGGCAGCTTTACGACTGCTGGAAAGTTTTTCGCAGGCGCTTAAATATTTTTCTTCCAGTTGTTTTTGCTCAATAATTAATTCATCGAGACGCTCATCAACATGATCAATTTCATCCAGTTCCTGTTGCAGTTTGTTGTGCAGAGCATGTAATGAGTCGGGGTCTACACGATGCTTTCGGGCAAGGTCAAGAATACTTTGAATACGTTGTTCTATTGTTGCCAGTTGCACTGGATCCAGCTCAATGTTGTCGTTATAACCCTGTAATAATGAAACACTTTCATCAATTTGCACCAGCGCTTCTGTTAGCATTTCAGAAACCGTGGTCAAACTGGTATCAATGTCGTTAATGTCAGTAAAAGAAGCGATAATGTGTGATAGTACTGACTGCAGGTTACTTTTTTCATCTTCACTTAGCTGGTGGATTGCCTGCTCAACTGTGGTCTGTAATTTTTCTGCGTTAGCCATTCGCCGATGCTGTTTGTTGAGTGATAGATATTCATTTTCTTCAATGGCCAATATTTCAAGCTCCTGAGTCTGAAAACGCAATAAATCAAGACGGTCATTTTGTTTGTCGCTGCTTTGTTGCAGGTGTTGTAATTGTTCCTCGACCCGTTTTAATTCAACATACAGTTTGCTTACAGCTTTTAATAGAGGCGAGTGTTTTGCACAGTCATCCAGCAATTGTCTTTGCACTGTGCTTTTCATCATCGACTGATGTTCATGTTGTCCATGAATATCAATCAGCATTTCCGCCAGTTCACGTATCATTTGTAAATTTACCGGTGTGCTGTTTATGTATGCACGGGAACGGCCGTCTTTAGAAATACGACGACGCAAGATGCATTCTGCATCGGCATTTAATTGCTGTGAAACTAACCATGTGGAAACATCATCAAGATGTTGAATATCAAATTCGGCGACAATTTCAGCAAAGTCACTACCGTGTTTAATGCTGTCGTTGTCGGCGCGGTCACCTAACACCAGATTTAGTGCGCCGAGTAAAATAGACTTTCCAGCACCGGTTTCGCCAGTGAGTGCGGTCATGCCCGCATTAAAGTCCAACTCAAGTTCATCAATGATGGCAAAGTTTTTGATATATAAATGTTTTAACATTTTTTAAAAGTTATTAGTTTTAAGTTGTAGGTTTTAAGTTTTAAGTTATATTAATCGTTGCATAAGTTTTCGCTGCATATTTTTGTGACTGTCGGTAGCATGGACGCTACCGTCAAGCCTATAGGGATAGCTGAAAATTGCTCCTGCATTTTCCGCACTACCCACATCCATGTGGGGCGTACACGGCGCGTCACAAATGTATGTGGCGAAAACTTATGCAACGATTAATATGCAAACCTGAATTCAAGTAATAAGTGTATAACTGGTTAATATTTATTTCACGAATTTTTTAGCAGTCATGAGTTTTTGTTTTTAACTTAAGACTTAAAACTTTTTCAACTATGCTCACCCCAATGTAATTTGGCGCGTAAAATTTCAAAGTAGTTATGCTGTTTGGGGTGAAGCATGGTTATTTTATCGGCTTTACGTTTTATTTTAATGTTATCACCAACGTGTACGTCAGTTGATAAATGACCATCGCAGGTTGCCTGTGCAATGCCTTCTTTGGTATTACAAATTAATATTTCTATTTGTGAATTGGCGTGTACCACGATAGGTCGATTGCTTAACGTGTGCGGGGCAATCGGTACAAGTGCAATGGCATCGAGCGTGGCGTGCAATATAGGGCCACCTGCTGATAAAGCATAAGCGGTTGAGCCGGTGGGTGTAGACACAATAATACCATCTGCGCGTTGATAGTTAACAAACTGCTTGTTGATGCGTGTTTCAAATTCGATCATCCTGGCAACATCACGTATGTGAACTACAACATCATTAAAGGCATCACCTTCGAAAATAATTTCTCCTTTTCTAAACACCTGCATTTCCAGTAAAAAGCGTTGTTCTTCACGGTAAATGCCATTGAGGATATCATCGAGTGAGGCCTCCAGTTCATCCGGTGAAATATCTGCCAGAAAACCTAAACGACCGACATTGATGCCTAACAGGGGAACATTTGCATGTGCAAGTGAGCGTACTGCATTTAAGATGGTGCCATCGCCACCAACGACGATAGCAAGGTCGCATTGTTTTCCTATCTCTTTACGGCTGGCTTTTTTGAAATGATGAATATTTATCGCATCCGGGATGCGTTCATCAAGTATGACTTTGCAATTTTTATTATTCAGGAATGCAAAAACGGAATGCAAGGTCTGACTGATAAGCTCAGCATGTGGTTTGGTGATGATACCGATAGTATTAAATTTCATGTGTTAATTTTCATGTTGCTTTCTTCAAGGATTAGTGTCACTTCTTAGCCGAGTAGGGTGGGTACGCTTTTTGTGCCCACGCAAGACGATAAAACAACAACACCCGCAAACGTTATGTATAAACAGTTATTACGCGTGGGCACGAAAAGCGTGGCCACCCTACAGACTAACCCGCTACAGACTATCTTTAGCATCACTTTTTAGCTGATAAAGCAAGTCAAGCGCCGCTCTTGGGCTTAAATCATCAACATTCAAATCCTGTAGCTTTTCCACAACCGGGTGAGGGCGGTCACTAAACATTTCAAATTGACTGGGTTGCTGTTGATGGCAGCTGTTGCTGATGATAATGCTCTGCTGTTCCAGTTCAAGTAGTTTAGCTTTAGCCAGCTTAATAACGTCCTGTGGAACGCCAGCCAACTGTGCCACTTGCAAACCATAACTCTGACTGGCCGGGCCGGATTTTACTTTATGTAGAAAAACAATTTTTTCGCCATGTTCAAGAGCGTCAATATGAATGTTGTTGATGCCGGAAATTTCATCCGGTAAAGCAGTGATTTCAAAATAGTGTGTAGCAAACAAAGTATAGGATTTATTTACTGTGCTTAAATGGTAAGCGCAGGCCCATGCTAGTGAAAGACCATCAAAAGTGCTGGTGCCGCGACCGATTTCGTCCATCAATACCAGCGAGTTTTCGGTGGCATTGTTGAGAATGTTTGCCGCTTCGGTCATTTCGACCATAAAGGTTGAGCGACCGCTGGCTAAATCGTCCTGTGCGCCAATGCGGGTATAAATGCGATCAATGGAGCCGATGACTGCGCTTTGTGCCGGGACATAGCTACCGATATGGGCGAGTAGAACAATCAGGGCGGTTTGCCGCATATAGGTTGATTTACCACCCATGTTAGGGCCGGTAATAATACTCATGCGTTCACTGTCATTTAATAAAATGTCGTTTGCGACAAAGTGTTGGTCAACAACCCGCTCTACAACTGAATGACGACCCTGTTTGATGTCAATACCGGGGGTGTCTGTTAGTACAGGGCAGCAATAATCCAGTGTTTGCGCACGTTCGCTTAAACAGCAGATGCTGTCGAGTTCAGCAATGGCTGAAGCACAGGTTTTTAGTGGCTGTAAAAATGTTTGCAATTGTTGTAATAAATCCTCATAAATGGATTTTTCTAAAGCCAGTGCGCGTTCTTTTGCGCTTAATACTTTGTCTTCATACTGCTTTAATTCATCAGTAATGAAACGCTCGGTGGTTTTTAGGGTTTGCTTGCGGGTGTAATGTGCAGGCACATTGTCTGATTGCAGTCGGCTGATTTCGATATAAAAACCGTGTACCCGATTGTAATTAACTTTAAGGGTTTTAATGCCGGTTTGTTCGCGTTCACGAAGTTCTAATTGTTCGAGGAATGCATTGGCGTTTTTACTTAAAGCGCGTAGCTCATCTAACTCAGGGTTATAACCGGTGGCGATAAAACCACCATCACGTATCAATACTGGCGAATTTTCACAAATGGCTGCACTGAGTAAGTCAACAATCTGCGGATGGGTGTTTATGTTTGTTGCCAGTTGTTGAATAAACGGTGTTTGATTTTGCTGTAAAAGTTTTTGCAGTTCAGGCAAAGCGGCCAGAGAGTTTTTCAGTGTTTCAAGGTCGCGTGGTCTGGCAGATAGTAACGCCAGGCGGCTCATAATACGTTCGATATCACCAATCGAATTCAAACATAATTGAATATCCATGGTTAGCTGGTTATTGAGCAGTTCAGCAATCGCCTGATGGCGCTGGCTGAGTAGTTTACGGTTACGCAAAGGCGAATGCAGCCAGCGGCGTAAACAACGACTGCCCATGCTGGTGGTGGTGCGATCAATCACCGAAGTCAGGGTGTTTTCAGTACCCCCTGAAAGGTTAATTTCGATTTCAAGATTACGCCGACTAGCGGCATCCAGTACGATAACATCATCGGTGTTTTCAACGTGCAAACCGGAAATATGCGGTAGTGCTGCGCGTTGCGTGTCCTGAGTATATTGCAACAGGCAACCAGCAGCCATCACTGCAGTGTTTAAATCTTCACAGCCAAAACCGGATAAATCATTAGTGCCAAATTGGGCGTTAAGCAAGCGGTTTGCACTGTCAAAATCAAACCACCATGGTGGTTGCTGGCGTAAACATATACTATTATTTAAGGTGTTATTTAATTCATCATACAAAGGGTCGTTTTCTGCTAATAGAATTTCAACCGCCTGTAACCGTTCAAGTTCCGCATAAAGTTGTGCCTTGTGTTTTATTTCACAAACATTAAAACGTCCGGAGGTAATATTTAAGGTTGCCAGACCGTAACAGTTTTTGTGTTGATGAATACATATCAACAAATTGTCTCTGCGCTCATCAAGCAAGGCTTCTTCGGTGACCGTACCTGGCGTGACAATACGTTTAACTTCACGATTGACCGGACCTTTGCCTTCACCGGGTTTGCTGGTTTGCTCGCAGATGGCAACTGATTCGCCACGTTTAATCAGCCGTGCTAAATAATTATCGGCAGCGTGATAGGGAATACCCGCCATCGGAATAGGGTTGCCGTTAGCCTTACCGCGTGCGGTAAGAGTAATATCGAGTATTTTTGATGCTTTTTTTGCATCATCAAAAAACAACTCGTAAAAATCGCCCATGCGATAGAACAATAAGGTGTCGGGGTGTTCTGCCTTGATGCGCAGGTATTGTTGCATCATCGGTGTGTGTTCCACTTTTTTATCTCTTGTTTTTACTTCGATTTTAGACATTTTAGTGTGTAATAATCATACAGTTACTATATTTTATATTGCTTCACAATAGGATACTGACGTTTCAGGAAATTTCATGGTTTTTAATAAATAAGTGTAATAATTAGTGTAGGGCATCTCTGCTGCGATAAGCGCTATCCGCCCAAACATCTTTAGTGGATCTTTTTCATCAACTTCTTAAACCGGTCATCTAAGTCAAAAAATCCATGCTGCGACATAACGCTTTTCTCTTGAGTAATTTCGCTCTGAATTTTATCATAAGCGACTATTTTTAGAGATGCCCTAAAGTTATAACTGTAAATAGCTCAAGTTCTAGACTTCGCACTAAAATGATCACGGGCTAATTCTGTCTCGTACTCATTGACTTCATGTTTAAAGTATTCGATGATCTGCTCGTAATTAGTATTTAACTCAACTGCCTCAAGCCCTTCGTCATCTTCATCCAGAGGAATCTCGCCACGCATGATGGCTTTGTAGTGCTCAGGGTCATCCACGGTACCTAGTTCTTTGACAGTAGAAAATAACTTGTCCAGAGTATAGTCATGCTCGCGCATTAACACATAGAGGTCGTATAAATCTCGAGAGCGAACCCGATCGGCAAGTACGAGTGTTTTGGCTACTTTAAGTCCGTCGATTCCCAAAATATCAAAGCGCATACCCGTTTCATGTGCCTTTTTCGATGACTGGTAAAATTTTTCCTGTGAGCTGTTCTTTCCGTGTACAAAGAATGTGACTTTCACACCATCAATGACGTAATCACGGATACGGTCGAGTAAGTTCAGCCCGTGATTAATTTTGAATTGGGAGATTTCAGCGGTACTGGTAATCATTTGTGTTTGGTGCCCTTCTTGCTTAAGACGTGAGATCAACTTATCGATGGTAAAGCTGGGCAGGATGCCCCCAAATTGTGCAAAATCAAAATCCAGGCTGATGCGATGGCCGAGCTGTAAAGCCAGAGCGGTTCCACCAATAAGGGTTAACCCTTCCATTTCTGGTGCGCGATACAGCACGTCGAAAAGTCTACTGGCCTCAGGGCGTAGAATATTACGATGCAGGGTCATGTTGCTGGCAACGGGCTAATAACATTCCTTTCTGAATACGCAATAGCATTGAGACGATTTTGTTGCTCGCCGCAGTGTCTTTCATATAAGGCAGTTCTTTACTCACAGTATCGAAACCAAAATAGGAGACTATTTTTAGTACATCGTTGAAGCGACTAGCTTTAAGCACTTTACGAATAAAAACGCTCGCACTCATCTGACTGTTAGACCAGTCATATGGGAACTCTGTACTCAAAAGTTTAGAGTAGTAATTGGTCTTATCCAAATGGGTGGTTTCATCTGTAGTGCGTTTAACCACCGCCAAATCTAAACCTGCGGCATGCACAGCAGAGATAACCTTAGCAAGCTCAGCAGTAGGCTTGCCTCGTTCAAATTCAGATAGAAATCGGATGCCTACATTGGCCTGTGGCGCAGCGGCACGCAATCCCAAATTTTGCGACTCTCTCCCCATGCGGGCGATGTTGCCGAGTTCTTCAGGTGTATGGAAAATTTGGTGGTGTCTCATTATTCAATCTTTATTTGTTTACCGTACGGGTTATTGTAGTCTTGTTATGTTGATGTGGCAAGCTAGTGTTGCCTGTACAGGTAACGATTCCCCTAAAACATCATGAGTTTTGGCTTATTTTGTTACTGATTTATTCTCATAAAGATAGAAAATAAGTTCAAAAGATTGTTTGAAGTATTTGATAGAAATCGGTTGTGAGCCATTTGCTTCGACATATGATATAAAAAATTTTCTTAGGTGTTAATTCTTAATTATCAATAGTAACTCGTGATTGCTTTTTGCAGTGATTTGTTTATGGCGCTAAAGGATAAGTGTCAGCCTTGAAATCTTATGAAGTAACAAGAAATACCAAATATTTAGTGTAAGTAAAAGTGTGGTTTTTCGCGGATTCGTTTTTTAACTTGTTGATAATTAGTAGGTTAACTCCCATGCATCATCGGCGTGTGAGTGCTCGATTTACTGTTATTGGCTGTGGCTGTACTCATGGTGCTTAAGTCTACAAGATTTATCCGTGTGATGGAGTGATAGCCTATATGGTTCAGCAACGATTTTTGTCGCTATTCCATCCTTTAGCTGGTAAGCGCCACATGAATGTGGCGCTTACCAGCCCACCTCTAAAATTTGACAATATCGATTCTAAGTATCCTGACTTCAGGAGATTTAGTGCATCACTACCTCTCTCGGGATGTTTCTGTGGACATTTCATGCTGTGCTTGCTTCGACCTGTCTCTTTGAGAATCAGCCGGATTGTATGGATCATTATATGGTGCAGGGCTACTGGAACAGCCTGTTATTGACAGCGCCGTTAGCATTATTACGATGATTAAATTAATGATGGTTTTCATTCGCATCTCCTTTTATATTTTTATCGAATCTCTGATTAATCTTTGAGGGTTTCATTCTTCACAGCATACTGTGAGTAATTTTTTAACAATAAGCGGCGGCAAGCAGCAATTTCAAAGAATACTCAGGAAAATACAGTAAGTACACCGGTATAACCATAAAGTTTATTATGGTGAATTTCTCCATTAGCAAAAAAACCGGTTAATGGAAAGTCGCCCAGGGTTTTCTGGATCATTTTGATTTCTTCCGAATCGTGACCAAACTGCTCACGTCCTCGACCCAGGCATGATATGTAGATGCCACCTTTGGCTTGCCGGCCTTGCTGCTTAAGTCTTGCGGCTATATTGTCGAGCATGTGCTGCATGTCTTCGACTGCGGTTTGCGCATTACGTTTGCAAAACACGATTTCGTCACCTTCGCTAAGGTAATCGTTTATTGCAAAGATATTGTGGTCAGAATCAAAACCAACAAGATTACGAACAGTGTAATCACTTTTATCGCTGCAGGGTATACATAAACCAATGAAAACTTCAGCGGCTTTCTGTTTCAGTTCCTGATAGTCACTGATGCCCATAACCTGCATTAGCAATGCCAATGCGGGCTTTTTGTCGATAGTGAAAACGGCATTTTCCTGCGCTTGGGTAATGCTGTGCTTTTTACTAACGGGGCTACAACCCTGGCTCAGATTCGTCATTATGCTAATGTTTTCTGAAAACAGCACGCCAGAAATGCCACCATATACCACCTCATCGGACACCTGATAGTGTTTGTCACGTGAGGAGGTTAGGCCACCGACGATAAATCCATTCTCTATCTGTTGCTGTAAACCAGCGATCAGATTTTGCGTTTGCTGATTAAAAGGATCACCGTGAATAATGCCGAAGTTAGTGGCGAATTTGTGAGGCCATTGCAGGTGAGACGTTATCTCATCACTTTTGCTGATAGATGGCACCATGGTGAATTCATTATCATCAAAATTCGCCAGCATGATGCTAACAGCAGGCAGGTCATACAGTTCCTGATTGGGTGCAATAACACCCAGGCCTATGGTGCCAACCCAATGTTCGATACCCGTTGTTGCCTTGCATTGTTTCACCAGTTCGGGGAAGTTCGCCGTCATCGCATCGGTTGCATAGAGGAAACCAAAATTCGCCTCGACAGGAGCGGCTTCGAGTTGTTGTACGCAGTCGTTTATTACCGCTTGTGCGGACTCGTGCTGACTGCTGATGCTGAAGAAGTTTCCCATGGTCTTATTTTACAGCAAATGTCTCTGCTGCCAGATTAAAATTATTCAATGCGATAAATAATCCAGGACGAAATAATTCGCGTTTAATGGGGTGTGCTCTTTTTTAATTTTCAGTATGATAATTTTTATATCAGTTGTAGAATGGTTTTATTAATAATTGATTACCGTCGGTGGTGCTTATGTCAGTTACACGTCGTCAATTTATTAAATATCTGGCTGTTGCTGGCTCTTCTTTGGCTACCCCCCATAGTTTTTCAGCTTTACCTTCTACCACGCTGCCTGCCGACCAACATAAACGTATTATCCCATCTACCGGTGAGGTTATACCAGCTATTGGTCTTGGTTCCTGGCTGACTTTTGCAATTGATATTGATGATGAAGCAGTATTAGCCAGTCGCGTGACTATTTTGCGTGAGTTTATGCAGCATGGTGGCGGGCTGCTGGATTCATCACCAATGTATGGAGTCGCGCAGCATGTAATTGGTATTGGCCTGAAGCGCATTGCTGTACATAAGGGTTTATTTTCAGCCACCAAGGTGTGGACTAGCGGCAACCGGCAGGGGTTTATTCAGATGGAGGACTCGCGCCAGTTATGGGGATTAGACCACCTCGACTTGATGCAGGTGCACAACCTGGTTGATTGGCAAACGCATTTGCCAACTTTGTTTTTTATGAAGCAAGAAGGCGATATTCATTATCTTGGTGTAACCACTTCACACGGTCGTCGTCATGATCAGTTAAAACACATCATGCGAACACAGTCACTGGATTTTGTGCAATTCACCTACAATATACTGGATCGGGAAGCGGAGCAGTACTTACTACCAATGGCAAAAGACAGGGGTATTGCGGTGATTATTAACCGCCCGTTTCAACGTGGTGGTCTGTTTGATAAATTTGAACGCCACCCGTTACCCGATTGGGTCAGTGAAATTGATTGCGCTAACTGGGCACAATTTTTTTTAAAGTTTGTTATTTCTCATCCTGCTGTTACCTGCGCTATCCCGGCAACTTCACAACTGGTGCATCTGCGTGAAAATATGGCGGCGGGTTATGGGCGCTTGCCTGATGAAGCGATGCGTAAAAAGATGGTTACGTATATAAATAATCTATAGGCAAAAGTATGGTCAGATTAGCAATATTATTCCTGATGATAACGGGGCTTAACGCTGCGGCAGAATCTGGTATTGATTCTACTCAACAGTTCGATGCTGAAGCCTGGTTCAATGATGATAGCGAGTTTCGCAGTCTCGAAGTGAATGAAGGCGAATTAAGCTTCATAAAACCTGTAACCGATAAAAGTACACTGCATTCTGAAATAGAATTGACCATTAGCAAACAAAGTCTTGCTACTGGCTGGGTAGCATTGAGACAGTGTTATTTTAATATCAATTCGGCTGTGGCGACGGATATTGTTTATCAATATAAGCAGGTCAGAAATTTTAAAATTAAGTCATCTGAAAATATTGCGCAAGCAGATGTGAACGGGCAAGTATTACATCTTTATGATATTGCTGCTGATGCATCGATTTGCGTAACAGCGGACATTCATGTTTTTAAAAAACGAGGGGTTGATGTTTATGTCATTGATAATGGTCCATATCATTTGAAATTCCTGGATGGTTATTATCCCTATCATGTATCGTTAACCGTTAACTTTCCACCTGAACACATCCAGTTCAGTAAAATTTCACCGCCTTCTCAGCCATTATTTACGGTGAAACAGCAAAGTGATCGTTTATTTATCGATACCTGGTTTGAAGGCGTTTTGAATATTCGTATTGAATTTGCAAGCAACTAACGCGGGTTCCTGGTTACTATTAATTGTTGCATAAGTATTCGCAGTGTGTGCTTTTTAAACTGTCTAACGCTAAGGATGTTACCGTCAAGCCCCGCTTTGATCAACATGGGGACATATTTACGGCGTGTTTCAAAAGCACACGCTGCGAATACTTATGCAACGATTTATACTGTCTCGTTAATAACGAGACAGTAGTGGTCATTATTTATAAAGATAAATAATCTGCAACAAAGTCTGCATCTTTATCACCACGTCCGGAAAGGTTGACTAAAATTGTTTCGTCAGTAGACATATCCTTTGCTATTTTCATTGCATAAGCAATTGCATGCGCACTTTCTAAAGCAGGAATAATTCCTTCTAAACGAGAAAGGGTCATAAATGCATCCAGGCACTCTTTATCGTCAATGGCGACATAATTGACACGATCGATATCTTTTAAGTGACAATGTTGTGGGCCGATGCCAGGGTAGTCTAAACCCGATGCAATTGAATATACTGGCAGTGGATTTCCTTCTTCATCCTGAATGTTGTAACACTCGAAGCCATGAATTGAACCTTTAACGCCTTTAGCCATTGTTGCGGCATGTTGATCGGTATCCAGACCTTTGCCCGCAGGCTCGACACCCACCATTTTGACCTCTTCATCATTTAAAAATGCGGTAAATAAACCAATTGCATTACAGCCACCACCAACACAGGCTACTAATGTACCAGGGAGTTTTCCTTCTTTAGCCTGAAATTGCTCTCTTGCTTCTTTACCAACAATGCTTTGAAAATCGCGCACAATTTTAGGGAATGGATGAGGCCCGACAACCGAGCCAATGGCATAAAAAAAGTTTTCTGTGTCTTTCATGTATTCTTCAAAAGCGCTATCGACAGCATCTTTTAAAGTTCGCGTACCACGCGAAACAGACACCAGGTCACACCCCAATATTTTCATTTTAGTCACATTTGGGTGTTCTTTTTCTATATCAACTTCACCCATATGGATTTCGCAAGCGATACCGACTAATGCACAGGCTGTGGCTAATGCTACACCATGCTGTCCGGCTCCTGTTTCTGCCAGCACTTTGGTTTTGCCCATATATCTAGCTAATAATGCTTCACCCAAACAATGGTTTATCTTATGCGCACCGGTGTGATTTAAATCTTCACGTTTTAAAAAAATACGTGCGCCACCAACGCTGTCTGTTAAACGTTTGGCAAAATAAATTGGGCTAGGTCGGCCTACATAATCTGCGTTTAACTGAGCTAATTCTTCCTGAAACGCTTTCGTTTTAATGACTTCTTCATAGGCTTTATCGATATTATTCATTACTTCAATAAGAGGTGGCGGTAATATTTGTCCACCATATTCTCCAAAGTAACCGTTATCGTCTGGCATTGCTGCGTTATAGTCAATCATATTTTTTCCCAATCGTTTTATTTTTTATATGAGTACTCCAACAAGGCTGTATCCATCAATACAGCCTTGTTGGAGTACCAGTAAATTTTGCATACAAACCGTTGTACTGGTCAAGCCATAGCGGATACTTTTTTAGTAAATTATTATAATGAGTATTTGAACAAAATGACAATATCGTTTATATCAGGCCAGAGCCAGGCGATGGTCTTTGCTAATGGCTTCAATTTTCTTTTCACTGACACCGGCCTCAGCAGCAAATGTTGGCCATTGTTTAACGGCGGTTATTATATCCGCAATAACTTCATCCGGGTTTTTAAGGTCATTGTTTTGTGCGACTTGAATAAGATCCTGTCGGGTAAAATGGTCGCGTTTCCCATTGATCGACATTTGATGGGTTTGTGTCCAGCCTTCTCCCGGTTTATAGGAGTGTGTCATATCAAAAGCAGGGGAGAGTGACCACTCACCTTGCTGGTTCATTATAAACGCAATGTTTTTGCTGTGGTCGTCCTGGTTACGTGCGATAACATTAAACACCATTCGTTTATATTGCTGCAATTGTTGTTTTTTTGAAAGCTTCATTTTTCGCATGGTCATTAAAGCCTGTTCATAACCATAAGCACCAGCCAGATTAAAATCATAGTGCTGGATGGCGCACAGGGATTGCATATGCAGTTTGTTGCCTGCAACACGGTCAAAACGCCGCGTCATAAAATGAGCGCGTCCGTTTTCTTCTAACAATCTGCTGCTGCACATGTTGATGCCTGCAGCCATTGCCATGTTGTAGTAAGCGTATTCAATACGCCCGAAATCAGCAGTCTTACCAAATTCAATATCACTAACGCCATCAAATTTAAGTAACCAGTGTTCAAAGCCTGTGGGGGCATCTGCCTGACCGGATAATACCTCACCGGTGTTTTCATTATAAGCAATAACGGCCTTGGCACGGGCACCACCAGCGGAGGTGCCAATGCGTAAGATATCCAGCAGTGCTTTCTGGGTTTGCTGTTCTTCATAGCTAAGTGTTACATCAAGCGAGTTACGGTGGTTCATCACACCCTGTATTAATGTAATCATTTCACTGATTTCGACACTGACTGGCTGATTCAGGTGTTTTATCACGCCGGGTTTGAATTCCAGTGCCCCCATAGCGCGTGATTCTGTGTAACACAGTCGCTCGATAATGGAAAAATCATCGGCACTGCGCCCCTGACGCGCAAGCCATGCATTGATAATTGCCTGACCAAATTTATCCGGCAGGGTATCGGCCAATAGGCCGGGCAGGGACTTGAAGGTTTCTTTATTAAGAGCAGGGAAACTGTGTAGCACATGACCACGACGAGCCTCTTCGAGCGGCATCATGAGTGGTGCGACATCCAGACCGAGTTTTAGAAAATCGGTATCGTATTCGAAAATGCCAACGCCAGAATGATCGAGTGCAACTGCGCCGACGCGGTGGTTCCACAACCAGACTTCGGCAACATTGATCGTCATGCGTTTTTACTTTTACGTCCCGCGCCAGATGCGCGTTCACGTTTACTGGATAACTTTGTGTTAGATTCAGCCATTTTTATCGGGCTGATGGTTACCGGCGGGATAAATTGATCCAGCTGATCCAGCATGCTCAGTTCACGCAGAACAGCCACCAGGGTTGATAGTTTGCATTTGCCGGCTTCCAGTGATTTGATGGTGCCGATGGACAATAGGGTGCGCTCGGCCAAATCTTCCTGGGTGATGTTCTTGCGCAAGCGTAATTTGCGGAGTCGCTCACCCAGCTGTTTCACAATCGCACTATCTGAACTGATATAATAATCCATAATGGCTATAATATTATCTATTAAAGATCTTTAAACTAATAATAGATAAATATATGCCTATTTATTAAAATGTCAAGATAATGTATTTTAATAGATAGAATATTAGCTGTTATGTACGATATTAAGCAGTAATAGACAATATGTTATATGTTATAACTTAATGATTTTTTGCTCAGCTTGCCACTGTTTGATACTATTTATTGGTCTCAGACCGCTAGTCAAAACTATGCACTTTAGTGCAAGGCTTTAGCTGTTACACATTTTTTAGTGGGTATTGATATGTTTTCAATAGACTTCTATCTTTTCAATTCACCATGAAGCGCATGAAGGACATGAAGGCATCAGATCTTCATGTCCTTCATGC
>CAZALW010000015.1:19689-22776 GCA_964485705.1 uncultured Thiotrichaceae bacterium | reverse complement strand
ATACTTCTGTTTTTATTCACGATATCCTGGATCACTTCCTTTCTGGTTTTGGGGTGAGCGGCCATAGGAGTGAAGCGATGGCTCTTATACAGCTATCAAAACGAACAGGTTCCGATCCGATGTCTGATTTTGAGCAATTAGTCAGGGAAGATATTTTACATGGTAGGGTAAATGGAGAAAGCTTCAGAGATTTTCTGCCTGCTTGCCTTTACTCTATGATTCCTGAAAATTCAGCGATGACAGATAAAGAAATAATTGCTTATTTAAATGAAAAATTAGGGGAAAAGCGCTTAACTAAATACCTGGTCGATAATTTCTTCAAGCTAGGCAAGGAAGGTGAAAAACATGCTGATGAAAGCTGGAAGATACTTGGGCTGGATACGAAAAAGAGAACAGATATCGGACTTGCTTTGCAGTCCCTTCTAGAATTTATTGATCAAACAGTAGAGAAAATGGGGATTAACGAGCTTCATGGAGTGATTAGTATTGATAATAGACAGGTAACTTTTAACATGACAGGAGGTAATATTATTGACGCAATCGAAGATTATCGAGTGACCGTTGCCTGGTAAATGAAAGTTTATAGCTTGCTCCCGCGTCAGGATAGTCGCATCCCCGTGTTTCATTAGAGGAAAACAAAATGGGTATAAGAATCATAACCTAATCTTATTCGTTAGCTGTTGAACGATAAATAATTGCCATATTTTATTCGGCAACCAAACTGACTTTAGTTCTTTTATTGCTTTAGTTTTTGACCAGCCAAGAGATAATATACGGTATAAAGCAATAAATACTGCCACTCTTTTATTTGCTGCACAATGTATAAATACTTTAGCCCCTTTATGGGAATCTAATGTATTTATAAATGCCATTAAATCTTTTTGTTTTGGTTCGTCAAATTTAACAGGAATATGAATATATTTTATGTTTTTACTTTTAAAGAATAATGATTCATTTTTTACTGAATATTCTATGTTATGCAAGCCTAAATTAATTACAACTGTATAGCCGGCATTAGAAATGTAAATAAGCTCATCATTTGTAGGTTGACCACTTGTGGCTATGCCTTCAGTGAGCAATTTGTATTTATATATTGAACTCTCATCCATAGTTTTCTACAGTCTGGTTATATTAGTCAATACATATTTTAGAGGGTATTCTTTTCATCCGATTCAGTAGTAAGTCATCATTTATGCCAATAAATATAGACTTTAATCCTTATCAAGGTCATGTCGAGCAAAATAATGCCTACCTGACTTGCTTACCTTCGCCTCCATTATCTCATTGGATACAGTGCTTTTGGCAACTTAGCGTGCCCAGTGGTAAATATTGCTACCGGAGCATGCCGGACAATTGCGTTGACTTAATTATTAACGTCAATTACCCAGAAGATATTTTCATTATTACACCATTTTCTTCTTCAGTAGTATTTGATCTTGTGGGTCCTGTTTCTTATTTTGGTATCCGTTTTCGAGTATTAGGGCACGGGGGACTAATTTCCACACCAATAGGTGAGTGGAGTGATGATGAAGTCATGCAAGTTTCTGACTTATTACCAGGCCATATGTTACATGCTATCTATGAATGTATTGGCAAGCCTCTGCCATTCAAGACACGTTGCAAAAATTTAAAAGCGATACTGCTTAGTGCAATGCACGACCCCGAGATAGATTCAAGGTTGGCTCGTTATATTCGCTTTTGCCACACAAATATAGCATCTAAAATGAGTGTTACAGATAAGCAATGTGCTGACTTTGGCTTATCTGCTCGTCAACTTCGTCGCCTGTCTCAATTATATTTAGGGCTTTCTCCACGAGAGCTGGCCAGAGTATTTCGATTTCAATGTATGTTACAAATTATGAATACAGCCAATAATAAAACAGCATGGGCAGACCACTACTATGATCAGTCGCACTTTATCCGTGAATTTAAAAGTCTATCGGGGCTTACGCCTAATCAATTCAAAAGATTGTCCGTTTTGTACAATAAAAACTGATGAAACTGCTTCATACTACACGCCTACCAAATCAAACTAATGCAGGAGTGGTTATATGATAGAAATAGAAGCAATGTTTCCAGTAATGGTAACACCTAATTTAGAGGTTGTTAAACAATATTATGAGACGGTTTTTGGTTTTAATGCCGTCTTTTATGATCCGGATTTTTACTTGCATATTGTATCTCCAAATACAGGTGTACAGCTTGGATTTTTAGTGCATAACCACAGCTCACAGCCTGAATTTCTTCAGGCAATCATGTCTGCTAATGGTTATGTTATTTCATTAGAAGTGAAAGATGCCGCCATGGCATATGAAGAGGCTAAGAATTTAAAACTTAATATAGTTATGGAGATAAAAGAAGAAGTCTGGGGACAAACACATTTTATGTTACAAGATCCTGCTGGTTTTCGTATAGATATAGTTCAGCAGCTGGAAGTTTCTGATCATTAACTATTAATATAATAAAGTAAATGCACTCGGACGGTAAAAAGCGTCGTTCGTTCTTTACTATGCTTTTTACCGTCGGTGGTTTGCGACGTTGAGGCTGAAGAAAAACCCCGAATTGAGACGGTATAAAAATATAAGACGATTAATAAAAATTTAACCAATCGTAGAATGTATTCTTCATTTAATCTATAGTAAGCATGCAGGAATGTTGTACATAAATTGATGCTTTTATACATTAATTGAAAATACGGTAAATTTTACAGATTTAGAAGTTTTTCGACAGCCTCGTTAGATGTCACAGTATAACCAATGAACCTGTAAGGCTACATTTTAAAAAACACTATGAACTGATTTTATTATTGACGCGGTGGTAAAAAAACCAGGAAGCCCATAAAAACACCGAAATACCAATGGCAGCGAAAATGGCGGGCATGGGGTTTTCAATAGAGCTAATAGAGCCCGCATAAGTGGCAATTAATATATATGGCACTGAACTAATCAGCCAGGCAGCCAGAAATTTATTGAACGGCATGCGTGTCATTCCTGAAAGACAAGCTGTGGTCTCGGGCAAAATTGGCATGGCTCTCGATAAAAGTATCATCACAAATCCGTGTTTTTGAAAAGTGCCTATCGCATCGTG